>NZ_JAGTPI010000071.1:0-29361 GCF_021147825.1 Pseudomonas quasicaspiana | reverse complement strand
AGCTGTGGCTTCCCGCTGTTATCAAATCCACTTGCGCTGACCACGTATCGTCTTCCGGCCAGACCATGAGCCTGCGGGTGCCGTTATCCAGAATCTCCATTACCTGAGTATCGACTGAGGCGCCCGATAGTATGAGTTCAGGATCTCTGGTGAAGCCACCGTCCGATACAGGGACGCCGTGAGAGTCAACAACACCTTCGATAACCGGCTCGTTCCAGCTTGCTATAACCCCCCACGGCCCAGACTCGATGCCATTGTCGATTGAACGTACCGTAAAGCTGTGGCTACCTACTGCAGTCATTTGTACTTGCGCCGACCACGTACCATTCTCAGGCCAGGCGACGATTTTGCGAGTGCCGTTCTCCAAAACCTCCAGTACCCCAGTGTCAACTGCGGCACCCGACAACGTAAGCGCGGGATCTCTGGTGAAGCCGCCGTCCGACACCGGGACGCCTTGGGAATCAAAAACGCTATCAATAGAGAGAGAAGCCATTTCTTGAGGAGCTTGAGTTCGGAAAACCATTGCATCACCTACATTAATAATGGGGATTTGACCGCAAGCGTAGAAGCATCCGCAGAGGTTTCGACCCCAGTATTGTTTAGTAATGGATGGTAGATAACTGTTAGAAATGACAGTGGTTAGAGTCGTTAGCGATAGCCAGTCCGGTTTATATTTCTTTTCACCATCACGGCCTGAGATAGTTGTTTATGGTGATTAAACTAAAGACTCGACTTTGGTTTAATTGGGTAGGCGTCAACGTGCTGGAGAGGCTCTGATTTAGATAAACCATGGCCATCGCCTCGCGAACAAGTTCGCTCCTACCCAGTATTACCGCAGTCGTTTAAATATCACTCCGCAATTAACCAATCCATCTTCCAGTCACCCTTGGTCTGGCCAAGTTTCTGCGCCAGGTACGGCAGCAGCTCGCGCAGCTCTTCTTCAAGGCCCCAAGGCGGGTTGGCGATGGCCAGGCCCGAGCCGTTGAGGCTGGCGGGGGTGTCCAGTGGATGAACATAGAGCTCAACCCGCAGCAACTTCGGCGCACCGGTCTCAGCGAGATCCTGATAGAAACGCTTGAGCAGGCGCGGGTCCTTGATCGGGTACCAGATGGCAGCAACGGTCTGGCGCATACGGCCGATGGTTTCTTTCAGGGCCACGGCGCAGCGTTTCATCTCGTCGAGCTGTTCGAACGGCGGATCAATCAGCAACACTGCCCGCTTCTCACCGACTGGAAGTAGCGCACGTGGCACATGCCAGCCTTCGCCCAGATGCACCGCCACACGGCGGTCGCCTTTCATATTGTCTTTCAACAATCGGCCGTCTTCCGGGTGCTTCTCGTTGAGCAGCACGCGATCATTGGCGCGGGTAGAGCGACGGGCGATTTCCGGGGAGCCCGGGTAATAACGCAGTTCGCCATTGGGGTTCATGTCGTGCAGCAGCTGCATGTAATCAGCCGCCAAAGCAGGCAGGTCCGGTGCGTCCCACAAACGGGCAATGCCTTCCAGATATTCGCCGGTGCGGCTGGCCTGATCGCCCTTCAGGTCATAAAGGCCAAGCCCGGCGTGGCTGTCGATATAGGCGAACGGCTGCTCCTTGCGCGCCATCAGGGCAAACAAGCGAGTCATGATCAGGTGTTTGAGCACATCGGCGTGGTTGCCGGCATGGAAGGCGTGACGGTAATTCATGGCAGCTCCTCGAAGGCTGCGCAGTTTAGCAAAAGCGAGAGCCACAGATCAGTTCAAACGTCGCAACGGGCACAATCAGGCAAACGTGAAGTTATCGATATAAAACCAGTCGGTTCCCCGATTCACGGTGATCACCAGGGTTTTTATCCTCCGATCTGTACTGATAACGTCATGCCAGGCGGCGAACTGAAAGCCGAAATCCAGCTTGCGTTCGAGTATCAGATCACCCTGCTCATCGAGACAGGCAAGGGAGGGAATCTCAACATTGAAATCACTGGCTTTGGCATAGGCACCAAAGGTAATTTTATTGACCGGTGACTTCAGATCAAAACGCACCGAGCTTTCATCTGCAAATGAAACAGTCTTCTCAGTCACGATAGGGGCTGCATCTGAGTTGATTACCAAGCTGGCATCTTTGTCTTTCGGCGTGACGAACAGGGAGGGAAACTCTTGAGGAGTATTCGCCGGGATCACGCCCAATGTGCCGGTTTCAAAATCCTCCCCGGCATAAATGACACTGAAGGTTCTAACTTCAGATTCCGGGATGCTGCCGTACAGACCTCGCGCTTTAATGCTATAGCCTTTAAACGCCAGCAATGGCAGGTCAACCGCCCATCTCCCTCCTGTCGCCAGTACGCTGGCAATGATTTCTGCCCTGTCCAGAATCTCCACCGATTGATCAGCGGCAGCAGTGCCTTCGAGGGTCACGCGCTGATCAAAGGTGCTGCCGCCATCGACAACCTCGCCCAGAGAATCACGCACGCTGATGATAGTCGGGGCCTGCGCAGCCATGACCACCGTCACCACCCAGGCATCGTCGGAGAAACGAATGGTGTAGCTATGCCTGCCTTCCTGCGCCGCCACTGACTTCATCCACTCGCCGTTTTCATTTACCAGGGCCAGCGCAATGGGGGTGCCGTTATCAGCAATGATGACTCCCGTATTGACCGTACCCACCCCCAAAAGGGTCAGCACCGTATCTTCGGTCGTTCCGTTATTGGGAATGGGATGATCTTCACTGTCCACAACGCCAGTAATGGCCGGCACCGCAGAAGGCTCTTGGGTTTGCATGGCACTCACCTTTAATCAAATGCAGCAATTGAATGTAGCTACCGCCCCGCAAATAAACTTCATGCCCCAGACAGTACCGAGATCATTCAACCGACACACCTGACAGAAATGACAGTGTTTAAACCGATCGGCAATTAAGGGCTGCACTTCTATTCCGACAACCGCCTCACCCCTGTAGGAATGAATTTATTCACGAAGAGGGCCGATGCAACTCTGAATATTTACAGTCAGGGGCATCTCTTCCCGGCTAAAACCGATCCAACATGATCCCGTAATACTTGGGGGTCGATGCCACGACAGTGATATCCCAGGAAGGAGAAACCGCTCCACTGCTGGTGCACACACTAAAACAATGGCTGCCCGTTTCGGCAGCAAGCCTTATCAACCACGCGCCTCCGGAAGTAATCTCGGTAGTTTCCTGCAGTACACCGTAATCCAGAAAAAAGATTTTGGCGTTTGTCGGCCCTCGACCAAATAAAACCAGGCCGGGGTTAATCGTCGAGCCGGGTTTATCGAGGGACTTGCACCTGTCGTCGACGATACGGGTGATCTCAAGTGCGGCAGAATTGGAAGTCGGTTGAAAGTGAATGCCCATAGCTCACCTGCATTTTGCGTATGTCAGCCTTTCTGACAACTGCGTTATGTCAGCGTGTTTTATTGATAGAGAGTATCGCCAATAGAACGTTATTTCGCGACTCACAGAGACGATATTGTTAGATTTATCGGCGATTAGCCCTGCACAAAGCGTTATCTTTTGTTATCGCAAGCCTTCGGTGACACGTCGTGGGGCCCGGATTTATCCGGGAAGGCTAACTCCAGACGACAGAGATGCATTGGCTGCATCGGCCTTTTCGCGAATGAAAACGCCCAGGGACATGCCCTCCCCAGAGGAAAGGCCCACGGCTCTACGCTCGGAAATTCTCGTGAACAAAACGTACTCCCAGCCGCTGACCAAGCCCTGCCCGGCCGTGATACACCGATGGCCCTCCCGGAAACCCACTTCGTCAACGGCAACCCTTAACTGGGCCCGTTCACCACGAACGTGGAATTTTTCTGCGGGAGATTACCTGCCAGGCGCTCACTTCCACCGCGCTGAACAGCTTGGAGTTAACGCGTTCATACACCTTGGCAGCGTCACAGACAGCTTATTCAAAAGGCGTATCAGGTTTAGGGACTGTCACATTACAGCTTGCTTCCACGGTCGCAGCATGGCCCACATAAGGCCGCCATGGATCCAGGTTCCATTCGGGTTTATTTCTGGCAATTGCATAATGGCATGTCAACTGATTAATCATGCCCCGGGTGTTTCCCCAGTGTTCACTGCCCGAAAACTTTTTGGCTATTTCAAAGAACGTGTACGCAGTTTCCTCAGCACCCACATTACGGCCACACGGGGTCGGGACAATTTCCAGCGTCCACTCCTGATAACGATATACCCATGCCCCATGGTCGATGTAGACCATACAGGTAGGCAACGTTTTGGGATCGTCAGCACTGGCGTTTACTGCCCATGCCATATTCGCGAGCAACACGATCGATAGAATCCTGTTCATTATTATTTCGTCCATTGGTTTAAAGTTCCATTAGCATTACGCGATTCCTCCCCCCTCACCACTGTCAAAACTGACAGTGCTTAGATTGATCGGCGATCAAGCCGGTACAGACTTCGCTATTTAGCGATTGATTGGCCGCAGCCAAAAGCTAATGCTCTGCCCCCGTAAAGCACCGGACATTGCGAATCCCCCTACAAGCCTCGGAATAGCTGTCTGACAGTGCCATTCAACGCCAGAAAAACCGGTCACATCCGCTCACACGTGCCAGCATTTACGATCAAAACCGTCTGCCCAATCATGCGCGCCCTGAGCCTAAGAACTCCGAACAAGCGTCACCCGCCACGACAGCCAGCGGTTTTTTTGTGCCCGCGATAAATTCGTTTATCGCGGGCGCATAATGCCTTTGTACGTCTGTTATGTCGGGAGTCGGCTAATACAAGACCCTTCGGGGGAATATGTCGGCACTTCTTGTTGGTGTTCTTAGCTCCCGACACCTTTGGTCCCTCAATAAAGCCAATACGGACAGACCCCAATGGAACCCCCTTTCGAACCCATGGTGTTCAACCGCCATAAGTACCACCTGCACGCCCTGCTCATCGACCGCCAGGCGTGGTTTTGCGCCCGGGAACTGGGCCGCATGATGGGCCTGTTCCTCGAAGAACGCTTCACCCGCAAACTTGCCCCCGACCAACGCCGCAACGTACTGATGAGCTACTACGGCGAAGCAAAAGAAACCTTGATGGTCAGTGAATCCGCCGTCTACGCCCTGCTCGTCTACCACCCCAACCCGGCCAACCTGCCGCTGCGCAAATGGCTGACCTACAGCGTGCTGCCGAGATTGCGCTACAGCTCGGACGTGAAAGACCACAACAGCCCGACGCCGGGTGTTTTGGAGTGGCAGACCGGGGAGCTGAATGTTATGCATTGGCAGGATGAACCGTGGATACGGTTGCGGGACATGCCGTGTTTGTTGCCTAGGCGGGATGAGGCTGGGATCAGAAGGAGTGATGGGCGTATGAAAAGGCCGTGGCGATTATCGAGTTTGTTGAAAGTGCGGAGTTGATCAGAAGAATCCCACACGTTCAAGGGAACGTGATCTCAATCATGCCAAGTAAATCTACAAAAATCAGTTTCTATAATCGATCGGTATACCGAATTCCAATGTGACACTTGCCCCCAACTAGAAGGGGAGCCAAAAAGACCATTACTGAGTACATACTCATGTAGGTCGCCACGGGACCTGCATAATACTTCAAAAGACGATAATCAACGGAGTGGAGCAAGGGCAAACTACCCTCGCTGCACTTCCGCGACATCAGTCTCTGTTAGAAAAATCATCCTACTCGACTGTCTCCTATTAGCGCCAAAGAATATGATCTATGAAAAACCCCATAGATCCTTCTGACAGAGCTTGCACCTGTATAGACCCAATAGATTGCCCCTGCGGTGCAGTAAATGACACCGGACCAGGGGTTAATACAAAAAAGGGAATATCCATTGAGCCAATGCGCACTCCAGAAGGATCGAAATAAAATGCTTTTGAGCCCGGACCATTGACGGCGGTCACGTCAAACGTTACGTACCCAGCGTAGCCAGGGAGCTTCATCTCTATAATGTTGGCTTGATTCAACTGAAGAGCTTTCGTGCCCATATCGGCGTGTGGAAAGGAACTAACCGCTCTTATTTGACATGCAAAAATATCGTCACCTTCGGTAAGTAAAGTTAGTATTAGTCCAGAACGGCAAGTCACGGGAACACCAAACTGCAAGAGCATAATACTCTCCGCTTCGAAGTCCTCGAAACCGGATGCCGACCCCAACCGTACAGTAAACCCCCAAGAATCTGAAACTAACTGCCCACCCGAGGTTTTCGCCGTAATGCTGTGGCCCGCTTCCGTTAATCCCGACAACGTTAATCTCCAGCTCCCATCACTTTCCGCCACTACCGTTTCAACAGGATAGTCGTTGTCAAATACATCCAGCGTGACGCCAGAGCCTGCCGCTCCAAAAAATGTCAACACGTTGTCGGGGGTTACACCTCCGTCCTCGACATCGCCGCTGGCGCCTGTCACTTTCAATATGCGAGGTTTAACTTCTGCGCCCATCGCAGCAACGGTTAGATTGAGAGTTATCGACGGCTGTATGCCGCCCGAACGAATGACGGTATAAATCACTTCAATCGTACTGCCTGCTGACTCTATAACGGCTGCGCGCGGCACCAGAAAATCTACTGTCCCACTTGAGTTCCCTGTCTTTGGTGTGACCAGATCACCTCGACCATCCCAGGACAAAAGAATGAGGTCTGAGTCCTGCATAACGTAGGTCACGAGCACGGTCGCGCCATTGATTGCGTTTTGAGGATCGAGTACACCGCCAGGTGCTTCTACGACGCTGGGTTGTGGATAACTTACGTTCATTTGATTCACCTTTTTATCAGTAAAACTTTATAATCAGAGTTGCCCCTATAGAAGCGTATTTATTCTCAAGAGGGCGGAGCAAAAATCGGGACTGAGGCATCACCCACAATACAGTGCTGAATATCCTTTCTTATTACTGACTCAGAAAAAGTATTGACCACTGGCGAGCTCTTGGCAACCGTCAGAAATAGCAGTACTCATACTCGTTAGAAGCTTAAACAACATTTAAAATAGCGAAAAATATTCGCGAATCAAATATCTCACTTACTGCGAAAGGCGAGACAGTACGACAGGGCCAATGACGCATTGTAAGCAGCCAACAAAAAATTTATCGAGGGATATTTACTATCAACACACCTTCATACTTCAACCCTAGCTAAAGTATCGCTCGTACACCAAAGGCATCACCGGGTGACTCCCAAGGTATCAATTGCTCCTGCCCCGTCGAAGGCACAAAGGCCCAGCAGTTAGTCAGGTTCGGCCCGGGTGCCTGATCTCTAGACCAGCAATTAAGCGGTGTTAACTGTCCGGCTTCACTTCCATACGCTGCATAAAATAGACGCCACTCCGCCATTGAGGGCAGGTAGCCACCTAAATCCCTGACAGCCCAAGACGCCGAGGTGTGATTGGTGCGAAGTCCAGAACCAAAAAACTGGTACACATTCGACACTATGACTGTGAAGCTTGCGGTACTCCCCACACTATCGGCGACAACGATGGTGGCAAGCCCGTTACCTGCTGAAACTACGCGTCCACTTTCATCCACCGTAGCGATAGCGGGATCGCTAGAGGTGTAGCGATAAGGTGGCCTCCCACCGCTGGCTGGCCTGTCCGTATACGTGCCTGCAGGCGGGAAAGGAGGTGCCGTCCAGGCGTGATACAGCAACCCGTTCAGGATGGCAGGCGATGTATCGATTATTAGACTTTCGACTACATAACTAATTGTCCAGGGAAGTGAAACGGCCTGACTGGAAAGGTCCTTCGCGACGAATACATGCCTTCCCGCGTGTAAATTCAGCGTCTTGTTCCAAAGGCCACTGCTTGCGGGCGCTGTGCCCCAAGAAGCGCCCTCAGTTTCCACCTCAATGACTGCCCCAGGCTCGGCGGCTCCTGACAAGGTGACGCGAGGATCGAACGTGATGCCATCGTGAGCGATTGGCGCACCGAGTGAGTCGACGACTGATTCAATATTCGGCAGTGCCGCCCCTGCGCTAACGATAAAGATCCTCGGATCCGATACCAGTACCCCACCTGCATTCTTCGCAGTAATCCGATGCTCAGCTTCCGTAAGCCCAGATAATGTCAACTTCCAGCTCCCGTCACTTTCCACGACAACTGTTTCAACGGGATAAGCGCCATCAAATACATCCAGCGTCAGGCCAAAGCCCGCGGTTCCGTATATTGTCAATACGTTGTCGGGGGTTACCCCTTCGTCCTCGACATCGCCACTGGCGCCTGTCACTTTCAATATGCGAGGTTTAACTTCTGCGCTATCCGTCGTCACCGTCAGGTCGAGAATGATCGACAAACCCGGAGCGCCATTGCGCACCACTGCATAAATGACCGGGATGGTGCGGCCCATGGCGGCATTTACGGCGGATGCGGGAACGATGAAATCAACGGTACCGCTTGAGTTGCCATTTTGCTGGGTCACCAGATCATCACGGTTATCCCACGCCAGACCAATGATATCGGTGTCCTGCATGGCATACGTCACGCGCACAGTCGCGCCGCTCACCGCGTCTTGAGGGTCGAGTACGCCGCTTGGGGCTTCTACAACAGTGGGTTGTGGATAACTCGTGTTCATATAATTCACCTTCTATAAGCAAACATCACTATCAGAATTGGAATGAATCCCCGGTAGGAGCGAATTTATTCGCGAAGGGCCATCACTGAAAACATGCGGGCCTGACACAACGCTTCGCGAATAAATTCGCGCCTACAAGTGCTTTGGGCGCAGAACGGCCTCTCATCTATCAACCGGAGCGGTTTAAGACAATTGACTAAGGAGCAGCTTTCACTAACGGAGGACTATTGGCAACTGCCAGAACTAACAGTTTTTATGTGCATTAGAAGTTTAAATACCTGTTTAAATAGCGAAATCCTACCTAGACCCCGGCGGCACCCTGCATACGGCTATCAACAGGCGCCGTCCTTGCAGCAACAGTGAAAGACCAGGCATCCGACTCCAACTGCCCACCCGCTGTTTTCGCGGTAATGCTATGTTGAGTTTCCGTCAGGCCCGACAGTGTTAACCTCCAGCTTCCATCACCTTCCGCTACGATAGTTTCAATAGGGTAGGTGTTGTCAAATACATCCAGCGTGACGCCAAAACCTGCCGTTCCAGATAGTGTCAGTAAATTATCGGGAGTTACTCCTCCGTTCTCTACATCACCCTCGGCGCCCGTTACCTTCAGGATTACTGGTTTAACTTCGGTGTCTACTGCCTCTACGGTCAGATCAAGCGCTATCGACGCTTGCGTAGTCCCCGAGCGAATGACCGTATAAACAACTTCAATAGTTCTATCGGCCGCCTCTACAACTGCCGCAGGTGGAACACTAAAATCTACGGTCCCCGTTGCGTTCCCCCGTTTTGGAGCCAGCAAGTCGGATCGATCATCCCAGGACAAAAGGATAAGGTCAGTGTCGAGCATCTCATACGTAACCCGCACGGTCGCGCCGTTCACCGCGTTTGAAGGATCAAGCACACCATCATCGGCTTCAACGACCAGGGGCTGTGGATAACGTCGATCTATATCAACGACCAGATCAAGCGCAATCGACGGCTCAGCAGATCCAGAGCGAAGAACGGTGTATATAACCTCAATAGTTTTCCCCCTTGCATCGTCAACTGCTGCGCTCGGCACCAGAAATTCTACAGCCCCGCTTGAGTGGCCCAGTTTTGGAGCGAGCAGGTCTACTCGACCATCCCAAGATAAAAAAATCAGGTCGGTGTCGAGCATCACATAGGTTACACGCACGGTCGCACCGTTCTCTGCATCTTCAGGTTTAAGTACGCCACTTGGGGCTTCTACAACAAGGGGGAGTGGATAATTTGCGTTCATTTGATTCACCTTGTTATAAGCAAAACATCACCCTATTAATTGGAATGAGTCCCCAGTAGGAGCGCATGTATTCGCGAAGGGGATTACTGAAAAGCATGTGGGCCTGGAAAACGGGCTCGCGAATAAATTCGCTCCTACTGGGGTTATCGACTCGTATTCAAGAGAATGGTCAGGCTATGGGCAAAGGATATTCTCTCGCCACTATGTCGGTCATTCAATACGGGTATAATGCCATCTATCCGACCTCCCCCCGCCCCCCTGCACTGCTGCCCCAATGCTGTCCGCCCCCAAATTCTGGATTGTAATCGTTGCCGTCCAGCTCCCATCACTTTGTGTCACCACCCGGTCGTCCCCAAAAGGGCCAACAAATATGTCCAAGGTAACCCCAATGCCTGCCGTTCCAGTTATTGTCAGGATTCTGTCGCGGGTTTCACCGCCATTTTTAACTTCGCCACTGGCGCCCGTCACTGTCAGGATCACTGGTTTTATTTCGGCCTGCTCTAATCCTACGGTCAGATCGAGAACTATCGACGCTTGCGCAGCGCCTGAGCGAATGACCGTATAAAGAACCTCGATAGTTTTTTCCATTGCATCCACAACTGCTGCGCGCGGCACCAGAAATTCTAGAGTTCCATTTGAGTTCCCCGGCTTTGGAACGAGTAGGTCAACCCGACCATTCCAGGACAATAGAATAAGATCTGTGTCGAGCATCTCGTACGTTACCCGCACAGTTGCGCCGTGCGCTGCGTTTTGCGGATCAAGCACTCCATCAAGAGCCTCAACGACCAGGGGCTGGGGATAACGCAGGTCTATCCCGACGGCCAGATCAAGTGCAATCGAAGGCACAGCAGACCCCGAGCGAATGACCGTATAGAAAACTTCGACAGTCCTCCCCATTGCATCGACAACTGCTGTGCGAGGTACCAGAAACTCTAACGTTCCGCTTGAGTTCCCCGGCTTTGGAGCGAGGAGGTCAGGCTGGTCGTCCCAGGACAGAAAAACAAGATCGGTATTGAACATCTCATACGTAACGCGAACGGTTGCGCCGTTCGCAGCGTCTGAAGGATCAAGCACGCCCTCTGGAGCATCAACGACCAAGGGCTTTGGATAACGTGGGTCTATATCAACTTCCAGATCAAGTGCAATCGACGGCTCAGCAGATCCAGAGCGAATAACCGTATAGGTAACCTTGATAGTCCTCCCCATCGCATCAGTAACGGCTTCGCGCGGCACCAGAAAATCCAGTGTCTTGCTTTGGCTGCCCGGCTTTAGGGTATCCAGATCAACTCGATCGTCCCAAGACAAAAAAACAAGATCGTTATCGAGCATCTCGTACGTCACGCGCACGGTAGCGCCGTCCATTGCGTTCAGAGGGTCGAGTACGCCGCCTGGGGCTTCTACAACAGTGGGTTCTGGATAACTTGCGTTCATTTGATTCACCGTTTCATAATTAAACTTCATCATCAGAGCTGGAATGAAATCCACCGGCAAGGGCGAATTTATTCGCGAGAGTTTTCTTAATAACAAGCACGTTGACCTGACACACCGCCTCGCGAATAAATTCGCTCCTACAGGGTCCATGTTTACCGCACAATAAAGCAGTATCGCAGATACGGAATGACCGACGACGAAACTATTTTTTGACTGCCTGAAGGACAGTATTGATCAATAGCAAATCATTGACCACTGTCAGAAATGACAGTGATTATACGTATTAGAAGCTTCATTATTTTTTTAATAGCGAAACCTTAGCATTCAGGCTATTAATGCGTATTCATTCACGGACAGGTGACCTGGAGCGCAATAAACTCCGTCGCGGATGAAAACCGTCAACCGCTCATGATCATCCCAACTCTCTGCTCTTAAACGTCATGAAGTTGAACCCGTACCCACGTGACTGCCAGACTGACAGCGCCTGGATTGTTCAAAAATAAAATCAGGCGTAAACAGGACTCCTTGCACACTAACACCCGTAGAGCTACTGCTTACTGCGGCACCACCTGGTCCGCCGGGTCGTAAGCAAACCGATTGGCATCAGGCAGCAGGAAGTTCAGTTTTAAAATAGGTACAACGTAACCCGCAGTCTTGAGCTTTCGTTGAAACGTCTGAGCAATTAACTTACCCGCTGGCAAACTGACATCATAAAAAAAAGCGGCAATGTACCTCGGCAACCCGGCCCCGTTATCTGCCGGGTTATTCAACATAATTTCATTCCATACGGACGTATGGGTTGTGTACTTGGCGTGTGAAGCAATCATGGCGTTCCAGCCTGCCTGGCTGTCGACGTTCCATGAACATTGCCTTCCTCGGTTTTGCGCAACGCTTTCAAAATGTGCGTCCCACTGCGCGACATTAGTGATCCCCGATGTTTCACAGGATCCCCACGCATAGTCGCTGTTGTTATGCCTTGGGTTATGGGTGGGGAAAGACACCCGGAGCGCTCTACGACCACAACCCTGGTGCGTCTGGTCGGTAGCTGTACCCGCGTCAAACGGATAAAGACAGATAAATCCCGTTTCCAGCCCCGGCAAATTGCCCGCTATGGCCTCCGCTTTGTTACGCAATATAAAACCCGCTGGGTGATACAGACGGGTGTTACGCACATCTTTTCGAATCCAGGCGTAAGAAGTCGCGCCGATGGCGATTGCATTAGGGCTGCTGATCCAGGGGTCGAATGCACCGTCATTTACCGTGCGCACCAACACGCCGCTGCAGTAGTAATGCCCTCTGGGTAAGTTGCTGCCACGCTCCAGGCAGTTGTTTTGATTTTCGTTATAGTTGCGATTCATTGCTGCCAGAATCACGTCCGGGGGCTGTACCGCTTTGTTGGTATTATGCCCTTCCGTAACGGCCATTTCGCTGAGCGAAGGCATAGGCGGTTCAACGGAAAGAGGCTGGTTGACACAAGCCACGAGCAGCAAACTTGTCAGACAAGTAAATAATTTATTCGCACGCATGGCTTATGCACTCCTCCACGGAGATTTTCACCCTGTCAGTCGATACCTGAAAGCGGCTGTTTAAGCCTCTCTTAACACGTTAGGGGATATCCCTTCTGAGGATTTGCGAAAACCTCAATCCCGCTCCCCCTCTCCCGACGCTGTAGTTGATGAGTACCTCTCGGCCCCTGTTTTCCGCTACCCAGTCCGGTGGAATGCTGAACGTAACAACACCCCCACCTGCCGGTGGATTTTTAATCTCGGTAAAGTACTCAGAGCGGCCCTTCCAGCGTACCGCGACGGTATCGTTGCTTTGACTGCCATAGTTCACGGAAACAGTTCGGTTATCTGCCGAGATTGTCGGCGCCAGCAAACTAATACCCTGTGGCTCTACGGTCAGCGCCAGTGCTTTAGAGGGCAGGAGCGGGCTGTGCGGATTGTTCGGATCTTCAACAACTGAATAATTGACATTGACGGACATACCGATCGAGTCGATCACTTCATCACGCGGGATGATGAAATCCATCGGTCCGACAAGCGTGACATATTTTATATCGGTGGTGTATTCCACACGTCCCACCCAACGGCCTCTTATTGAATGGCCCCGATTCATGCCTTTGTAATAGACCCGCATGATAAGGTCTGTCCCCTCGGCCATTCGATAAAAGTCCAGTCTGTTGGGATTGCCTTGCCTGATAGCTTCTGGAACTTCTGGGGCAGTAAGGTCTAACGCGTTAGTATCCATGAGAGTTATCCTCTACTGTTGTAACGGGGCTGGCCGACAACTCTTTAACGGCCGGATAGGCAAGCGGCAATAAAAACTATCGTCGCCTGCAATGGCTATTTATCTTTGTCAGGCAATGTGCCGCCCCGACAGTAATCGACACGTGGATCGGCCTGTTACATCAGGGCATTTCTTTCCTAAGTAGTTGCGAGAAGATCAAACGCGCACTCCCCACGCCTACGCTGTAATTAATAAGGACTTCTTTTCCTCTGCTTTCAGTTACCCACGCAGTAGGAATTGTGAAGTGAGTGGTACCGCCATTAGTTGGTGGATTCTGGATTGCAGTGTAGTGCTCAATCACTCCCTTCCAGCGTACAACTATGGTATGGCTTGTCAGGCTTGCGCCGTAGGCGACGGATACCGTTGTATTGGCTGCATTGATAGTCGGGGCGACGAGGTTTAGCGCCTGAGGCAATATCCTGAGCGACAAGATTTTTGAGGGCAGCTGTGTGCCTCCAGGGGTCAGCACCACTGTATAGCTGACACTGGCGGTTGACCCGATCGAGTCGATGACTTCATCTCTGGGAATGATGAAATCCATAGGGCCGACCAAGGTTACGTCCTTGATCTCAGTGGTATACCTGACCCGACCTATCCATTGCCCTCTGACGGTCTGACCTCGGGCCATGCCGTCATAGTTAACGCGCATGATCAGGGCGGTATTTTCCGGCAGCCTGGAAAAATCCAGCACCTCCGGGTCTCCTTGTGCAGTAGCGGCTGGCACACTTGGCCTGATGAGGTTCAATCCGGTTTGACTGTTAGCGATATTGATTGGTTGGGGCGGTGAAATGATGACGGGATCATCTTCTCGCCCATAGCTGTAGGTGACCGTCACCCCTTTATCGAGGTTTTCCTCAGCCCATAGGATGGGGATATCAAAATCAATAGGCCGTGGAGGACTGCCCACGGTCTTGGTGTTGGTGTCACGTTGACGCACTCCCACCCAGCGCACCAACACGGTATCGCCTGTCACCATCTGATAATCGGGAACCCGTACCGTCACTTTGGTCAGATTGGCGATATCAACCACGTGGGCAGCGTCATCTTCAAGGATGTCGGGCAGCGGCAGGATGGCTTTGATTTGCAGCGTGCGAACGTCAGACTTGTCCTCGCCACCCGCGTCACGGCGCACCTCATAGCGCACGGCCACTGTCCTGTGGCGATTGGACTCTATCAACGGAGGCAATATGGACCAGGAAAGGTTCTGGTTGTCACTTGCGACGCGAAAGTCCTTGGTTGCACTGCCATTGCCCGGTGCACCTGTCCAGTACGCAATGACTTCGTCCAGACGTTTGAGCCGAGCGGCAGTACCATCAATGTGCAGCACGGTGCGGTCATAGAGGTCGGGATCAATAATGTCCCCGGGGGCATTGTCCACCGAAGGTTCGAGCAACAGCTGGGCAGTGCCCGACACACTGTAGACCGAAGGCAACGAAGGCCTGAGGTTGCCGGTAAACAGCTTTACTTTGTAAGAGAGCGTCAGGGTGCCGTTGCGCAAAGGAACCAGATTGGCTTTAGGCACCAGGAATTCATAGTCATCGTCCTCTTCATCACGCCCGACATCGTAATCATCGGTGTAGGTATAGGTTTGGCCATTCAGCGCTTTGCCTTCCCAGGTCAGGTAGATCACGTCTCCTGGACCTTTGCCCGCATAGGGCTGGATGATGACATGCGCATCCACCAAGACATCTTCAGGGTCTATGACCGTACCGACAGCCTCATCCAGAATCGGTTTTGGCAACGGCGCCACATCACCGATCACCGTCACGGTGACGCTTTTTGAACGACGTGTTGAGCCGCCTGCAGCCGGTGCCACTCTGTAGTAGACCGTTGCCGAACCTCCTGCAATATCCACCACGGGTTTGTTAGGTACGTCGAAAGAGGGTCCGAAGCCAATGTTCGTAACGGGCTTGTCAGCGAGCCCCGGTACCACCGGGTTACCGTCAGCTGTTTGTCCCAGCCAATGCAGGGTAACGTCATCCCCCAGCGCAATGCCTGTATAGGCGGGGGTATCAACTCTGGCGTCACGGGCACCGAGCTTGTCCAGATCAACTTCCAGATTAACGTCTGCGTCAACCACCCTCGGCGCCGCCGGTGCGCTGGGGTCCACTTGCACATTGGTGAAAGCGGGCAATGACAGCAGCGACCAGTTACCCACTAGGTCGCGGATGTCGTAATTGACCTGCAGCTTTTCGCTGTCACCAGCATCGATCAGGGTCTTTGAAGGCACCGTGATAATTTGCGGCTTACCGACCTCCCCGGCGGGTAAAGGCGGTTGTTTCATGGCAAAACGATTGCCCCCCCAATAGAGGGTCAGCACATCGCCTTCGGCCATCAACGGCCAGCGCGGAACAGTAACGTCCAAATCCCGGGCTGTATCGATAACGGGCGGAACCCCCTCAGGTTTTAACAGATTTTCATTGATGGTCGGAGTAGTGTTGTCTGGATCGGGATCACCGGGCACCGTGCGTTTGACCCGTACTTCACGGATGAGCGAGTCATCAGGGTTGCCGCCGAGGCCGAAGTAAATACGGTAGAACACTTTAGCGGCGGGGTTATCAGGGAGTGCTAAAGGTAGCGGGTTGAAGCTTATTCGTCCGTTGTCGATCTGGTCCTCGTTAATAGTGAAATTATCGACAACAACGCCATCCCAATAAAGCTCGGCAATGTCATTTACGGCAGTATTGGCCACCAGAATGGCTAACATCGGCACACCTTTGTTTGGGTCTGCAAGATCAGCGTTACCCAGCCCACCGCTACCGCCTATATCAATAGCAGGAATGATTAAATCATTCAGGGCTGTTACTTCTTGTGGGGTGTTGATATCCATTTCATTCACCTATGGGTGAGTAGCCGTGACAGGCGGCGTAAAGAAAATGGAGCTTTCCGCCCATCTCTTTACGCTCTGTGCGTCGAATATTTATCGGTGCGCCGTCAAGGTCGGGGAGTAATACAATAATTGGCGGCCCTTACGCTGATGGTGACAGGGATCTTTGCAGAATCTACCTCACCCTTACTGTTTGTCGCGGTGTAAATAGCGGTCCCCAAGCCCTCACATATGAACCTCAACTGGGGCTCAGTAATGATGAAATCGTAATACTTGGCATCAATGTCTAGTTGCAGAAGCGGATGGACGAGTTCCACTTGGGAGTCCGGAATTTCAGCGCCATTGGGATCAGTAAGGCTGTAATGCCCGGCAAACCTCAGATGCAGTGAATCACCCACCGTCATGTTCGCAATGGGGAGGGTGATTCGGATAGGCGTGCCATCCATGCCAGCAGCCTTGTTGATCACGTTGTTGGTATCTTTTTCCGTGAAATTCGGGTCTACCAGATTCGCACCGCCGCCCGGGATATCGGCAGAAGACACTACCCTGACATTAGTCGGTAAAGACTGAGCAACACCAAACTGAGGGGGATTCCCGACACCTAGAGCGCGGCTGACGGTGTAGCTGACATCGAAGGCCCCTTTGGGGCCTTTCTGGATGATGTCGTCGCTGTCGAGTGGAATAGCCAGATCGACCGTTGGGTCTATAACAGTGAACGGTATCTTCAAAGTGGGCCCCCATGAAACGTCAACAGTGTCGGTGGCCACAAATACCTCACCACCATCTTCCCCCAGATGGTAAATGGTAATCACACCGTCTTTGTCGAAATCCGCCGCAGGAATAACGTTCTGCTGGCCGCTGGAGCTAGTCACTTTCAGTAACTTCAGGTTTTCGTGCTCAGGGGTTTCCGGAAAAAGATCCTCGCCTCCCGGGATGGTGAGATTTACCAGAACGGTGGTAGCAGGAGAGGGACCGAACTTATCGATCCCGCGCTCCACACGGTAGGCGACCGCTACAGAGCCATCGCCCTCAGCAATGAGTTTTTTAATGTCCATTTCCACGCTGATGATCGGATCTGGCAGCGGCGAAGGTGCTACTGGCAACTTCCCGATAGGAGCAGGAAGCGCTTCTTGCGTACCCCAGGTGACAACAATCATGTCACCTTCCGCAATATTGTCGTACGGCGAAATATCCACTAGAAGCGGCCCCTGAGCATCCGCCCAGGTCACAACTTCGTGAAGATCGAAAGCGGGCACAGCAGGTGCCAAGAGATTGGAAGGGGGCGAACCTACCAAGGTCCGTAAACGCACTGCAGGCGCTCGTTCATCAGGAGGACGCACATTACCGAGTTGATCAACGACATTCCAGCTGAACGATTGCACGCCATCAACCGTGCTCAGATCGGCCCTTGGCAGTTTGAAGCTCAGCGGGGCGCCAACGGTGGTGACCGTCTCTTTGCTGTTTGGCAGCTGTAACCAGTCTGCGGGCAATGGAACGGCCTTCGGGGCTATTTCAGGCGTGGCCACGTCGCCAGTCCCCTCCCCGTTCCAGTTTGGAATCGTTGCTACCAATTCACCTGCAGCATTTAGATCTGACTCGGTGACCACCCCATCAACGGCGAGATTGAAAATCAAAGGCCCCAGATCGCTGCCCCCTGGGGCAGTTCTGTCAATAATGAGCGTCAGCGGTACATTGGCCCTTGTCTCATTTTGACCAGCACTTAACCTCGTGACGTAATCGAGTTGATGCACGCCTTCTGCGGAGTTGGTCATTACGTCCACGGGCAGCTCAAGCTCGTGTTCAGTGGTGTCAGCAAGGTCAAAATTATACCTTGAAGCCGGTACTTCGACGTTATCCCAGAACAACACTACATTGTCCCATACCGGGTTAGTTAACTCACTGATCACGGGGATCACTACTCTCAAAGGAGCAGCCATTACAACAAGGGGCAGCCTGCCATCCGGTAACATCTCAGGCGCTTGTGGCTGCCTAAGCGCAGTGACTCCAATTGACGGCTTTACTCCATGACGAATGACGCGTGAATATTTTTGTTTGTTAGACATGACTTTATCTTCCTGACAAAAATTAAATACGGGTGGAAAATTCCAGGGTGGGGCAGATACACTTTCGAGCGGCTGTGCAGGTGGAATGAGTATTAGCGTCGATCTCGTACCGCGCCACTGTCATAAATGACAGTGGCAGCGCTGAAAACAAGGTTTTAGTACCCAATATCCAGAACATTTAATGCTTATCCTGCTGTTTTCCATCGCTTTTTATTAAAGGCGGCGCTGGATATCCTGCGCACTCAAGCTCAGTAATTATTTCGAAGCCACGCCCCTTGCATTTGCTTCCAAATGGAATATCGCATGAATAGCAAATCGCAATAACGAAACAATTACTTATTTCCAATATCACGAACCGTAACACCGCCGTTACAGCCATACAGAGAAACAACCCTGATAATTGACAACTCTACCAAATAGAGCTTTACCTCTATAGCCATCCGCACCTTGGTACGGAAAGCTTATTCATAATTCTCGTACTCAAGCGTTTGAGCGGCATAAGTGGGTGCGTAGTAAATCATTGCTCTCTTTGTTGAGTTGAAAAACTCAGGGGCCGTTCTTCCTGACGCGACAGCCCACCCCTCCGTTAGAAGTGCCCACGCACTGTAAAGCGCACATGCATCATCCACAGGGAGATACGGTATGAATATCAACTGTTTGTGCAAATGCTACCTCATACCCTGCGTATTGACCGTGGCCTGCGCTAGCCCCTTACAGGCGAGGGTGCTTGGGCCCGGGGAATCAGAAACCGTCAATGCCGGAACACCAGCAGAAAGCTGGACGCTGACAGGCGCCACATTGACCGTGACACCGGGCGCAATCACACAAAGTATCGCCGGGGGTACTGCCTCCACGTTGATCATGGACGGAGCGACGACAGACAGCACCGTCACCAAAGGCGTGTCCCTCAGCAATAGCACAGCCACCATTGCAGGGTCGACCATCACCTCCAGTGTCAACTTTGGTCTGGAGTTGATCACCAATAACGTAACGCCTGGGACAGGCAATACCGCGGCGGTCTCCAGCACAGTAATCACCGGTGCTGTACGCGGCGTCAACTTGACGTTCAGAAGTCAACTGGACCTGACAGACTCTCAGGTCATAGGCACTGGATCGGGCACCGGCGGCCCGAGTTCAGGGGGCCTCGGCATGACCGTCGTGGGCGCGACCGCCAACCTGAAAAACAGCTCGGTTACCGGCGCTAACCGAGGTGTAATACTGGTGACAGATCAATTCGCTGGCTCCAATCTGCCGGTACTCACTCTGGATAATTCTTCTGTGGTCGGCACCAACGGCGACGCTATTCTGGTGGTCGGTGATGCGGCGATCACCACCGCGTCGATAACGGTGCAGAACGGCTCGACGCTAACAGCGGGCAACGGCATTATTCTCAATGTGGCTGCCAATGCATTAGCAGACCTTATCGTCGATAACAGCCAGTTGAACGGCGACGTGTCAGCCGTGGCGGCGTCCACCACCAACATCACCTTGCGCAACAGCGCCAGCCTGACCGGCAACCTGAGCAATATCAGTAGCGTCAACATGGACAATAGCTCGGTAACCGGAGACGTCACGGTGCCAGCCGCAAGCACCGCATCTATAGCGATGACTAACAATTCCGGCTGGAACGGGCAACTGACCAACATCGCCAGCCTGAACATGAACAGCAGTAGCCTGACCGGCAACCTGAGCAATATCAGTAGCGTCAACATGGACAACAGCACGGTAACCGGAGACGTCACGGTGCCAGCCGCAAGCACCGCATCTGTAGCGATGACTAACAATTCCAGCTGGAACGGGCAACTGACTAATATCGGCAGCTTGACTCTGGACAACAGTACCCTCACCGGAGGCGTTAACCAGGACAGCGGCTCGATTGCCAGTGTTACGCTGACCAACAATGCTGTGATCACCGGGCAACTGAACAACATAGGTGCACTCAACATCAACAGCAGCACAATGACGGGTGACATCGTGCAGGATGCGTCCACCCCGGCAACGATCACCCTTGCCAACACGGGCGTATTGAGCGGCACCGTCACCAACGCTCAAGCGATGAACATTGACAGCACCTCGGTCTGGAACATGACCAACAGTTCAAGCCTGGGCAGCCTGGCCATTGCTGGCGGGACGGTAAATTTGCGCGGGGGTAATCCGGCATTCAAGACGCTGACCTTGGGCAGCCTGTCAGGCAGCGGCAACTTTGCACTGGGTACGGACTTGGCGGCGCATCAAAGTGACCTGATCAACATCACGGGTAATGCAACCGGCAGCCACGTCCTGCAAGTCCAGAACACCGGCGTTGACCCGGTCAAGGAGACTTACGCGCAGCAGCTTGTGCACACGGGCAGCGGCGACGCAGCGTTTGCGGTTCAGGGCGACACTGTGGATGCAGGGGCATTTACGTATCAACTGGAACAGCGCGGCACGGACTGGTTTCTGGTGCAGGCGCAAGATGATGCTGGCGAGCCCATCCCGACGCCAAGTGCGCAAACCGTTGTCGCCCTGTTCAGCGCCGCACCCACCGTGTGGTATGGCGAACTGTCCACCCTGCGCAGCCGCATGGGCGAACTGCGCAATGGTCATGATCAAGGCGGCGCCTGGGCGCGGACTTACGGCAACAGGTTCAATATCGCAACGAGCGATGGTGTTGATTATTCGCAGAACCAGAGTGGCATCTCCCTGGGTGTCGACACTGCACTGCCCTCCTCTAACGGACAATGGTTAATAGGTGTAATGGCCGGTTATAGCCATTCAGACCTGAACCTGCGGCGCGGCTCGACGGGCGACGTGGACAGTTACTATGCCGGCTTATACAGCACCTGGTTGTCGACCTCGGGTTATTACGTTGATGCAGTGCTCAAGGCTAACCGATTCAGTAATAAAGCCGATGCTCGCATGAGTGATGGCGAACGGTCGGAAGGTGATTACGACACATATGGCGTGGGCGCTTCAGTGGAAGCAGGTAAACACATCCAACTGGCTGACCGTTGGTTCGTCGAGCCCTACGCTCAGGTATCCGCCTTGTGGGTAGAAGGCGAGGATTACCGTCTGGACAATGGCCTGGAGGCTGACAGTAATAGGGCGGATTCTTTTTTGGGCAAGGTCGGGACCCATTTTGGCCGTACGTTCCCTCTCACAAAAGGAGGGTTTGTGCAGCCTTATGCAAAGGTCGCAATAGCGCAGGAGTTTGCCAAAAACAACAAGGTCAATGTTAACGACAACACCTTCAATAACGATTTGTCCGGTACACGTGGTGAAGTGGGCATCGGGGTGGTAGCGCAACTGACCAGCGTGCTTCAGTTGCACGCCGATATCGATCACAGCAATGGTGACAACATCGAACAACCGTGGGGGGTGAATGCAGGTCTGCGCTATTCGTGGTAAGAACGCGTCGCGTCCGTGAACAAAAAGGCTGTGGCCCTAGTGGCGCTCGCCAGTGAAGGATTCTACGTCTGCCCGCAAGCTTGATCCGACTCGCAGGACTGGCTTTCGCCGGGAGGAGCCCGGGCCAGTAGCTGATTAATAAGTCGTCAGAAATACCGCTTCCCGGTCTAAAGACGGTTCCACCACGGGCCTCCATCGCAGCCCTGACTGATAACAATTCAACCCGTTACCATTCGCGTCCCCCCTGCAAGTGTCGGGCTATTCAGACCGCCTACCCTAAAGTTCCTAAAAAAGCCTCTACAAACATAAATAAGGAAATTTCCTACAAGATTAAAGGAATGTCCTCAGATATTTCTGTAGTCCATTTCTATTAAATGGCGCCTCTTTTAAACAAGCAGCATTGTTTTCAATGCAAGGTGTCGTTACATGTGTATTACCAAGTTTGCTCTTCGCAAACCTTCTACCTCTCTAGCGCTGGCAATTGGCCTTGCTTTCGCGACCATTGATCCCGCTGGAGCCGCAGCGCTAGCCCCTGGTGAATCGGCAACTGTTAATGATGGCGACACCGTAGAAGAATGGTCCCTCCGTAGCGCTACCCTGGTAATCACGCCGGGTGGAAAGACCGATGCTATCCAGGCTACTACCGGCTCTAATATCACTATTGACGGAGGTTCCGTAACAACATCGACAACGAGCGGTATATTGCTGACAGACAGCGATGTAACGCTGACCAACACCAATGTCACCTCTACTGCTTCTTACGGGATTATTGGCGTCACGGATATCAACGGCCTCCTGACCGGATCGAAAATCACTGCCGTCAATAGTGTGATCCAGGGTGTAACGCGTGGTGTATCAGCTTCATTCAACAGCATCGTCACGCTGGACGGAACTTCGGTTTATGGCACTGGCACGGGTATCGATGGCGCTATTGACGGCGGCGTAGGTATGGTCCTGGTAGGGGCGACGGCTAACGTACAAAACGGCAGTAGCATCACGGGCGACAATCGTGGCATCGTGATGCTCTCCGACCAGTTCGCGAACTCCGAAAAGAGCACCCTGAAGCTGGACAACTCATCGGTTACCGGCAAAACCGGCAGCGCCATTTTTGTTTCGGAAGGTTCCAGGCCTAATTCGGTTGCAGCCATCGACGTCAACAATGGCTCGACCCTGACGGGTGGCAACGGCGTGATTCTCGAAGTCGAGAAGAATTCCACCGTCCAGTTCAACGTCAACAACAGCCGTTTGATCGGCGATGTATTGATCGAGAGTGGATCGGTTGCAGATCTGGATCTGAAAAACCATGCGAGCCTGACCGGCACCATCACCAACGCCACTTCACTGACCATCGACGATTCGTCGCGCTGGGTCATGGAAGGCAATTCAACCGTAGGCAAACTTAGCCTGAACGATGGTCTGGTTGATCTGCGCGGCACCGATGGCAACGCCAGTTTTCATCAACTGGATGTCACCGAACTGAACGGTAGCGGCACCTTCGCACTGGGCACCGATCTGGCTGCCAATGCAGGCGACCAACTTAATGTGTCCGGAACAGCAACTGGCAACCACAAGTTGCTGGTCGAAAACACGGGTGCAAACCCGAAAGCGGGGGATGCGGATCGCCAATTGGTGCATATCGAAGGCGGCGACGCGCAATTTGCAGTCGACAGCGAAGACGGTCTCGTGGATACCGGCACTTACGCCTACGCACTGGAACAACGTGCGAACGGTACGGGCGGCAATGACTGGTTCCTGGTACAAACCGGTGAGATATCAAAAAGCACAGAAGTCGCCATCGGCTTGTTCAGCGCAGCGCCGACTGTCTGGTACGGCGAGTCCGCCACACTGCGTAGCCGTATGGGCGAACTGCGTATCGGCAGCAACGAAGGTGGCGGCTGGATGCGCACCTATGGCAACAAATACAACATGTCGGCCGGCAGTGGCGTTGAATACTCCCAGCAACAGCAAGGCATTTCGTTTGGTGCCGACATGCCAGTCGCCAGCAGCAATGGTCAGTGGCTGGTAGGTCTGATGGGCGGTTACAGCAAGTCCAATCTGGACCTCAAGCAGGGTAACAAGGGCAAGATCGACAGTTACTACGTAGGTGCGTACAGCACCTGGCTACTGGATAACGGCTTCTATATCGATGCATTGATCAAAGCCAACCGCTTTCAAAACTCCGCCGATGTGACGATGCGCGACGGAGCAAAAACCAAAGGCGACTACACCAACCACGGCGTAGGCGGTTCGGTTGAAGCCGGTAAGCACATCAGCTTTGATGATGGCTGGTTTGTTGAGCCTTATGCACAAGTGTCGGCGCTGTGGGTCAGTGGTGAACACTACACGCTGGATAACGGTATGGACGCCAGCAGCAACCAGGCTGACTCGGTGCTCGGCAAAGTCGGTAGCCACGCAGGCCGCAAATTTGCTTTGAAAGAGGGCGGTTTTGTACAGCCTTATGTCAAGGCCGCCGTGGCCCGTGAGTTAGTGACCTCCAACAAGGTGACCATCAACGATTCCCGCTTCCATAACGACTTGTCGGGGACCCGTGTGGAACTGGGTGCTGGTGTTGCGGCGCAATTGACGGATGTACTGCAAGTGCATGCAGACTTTGATTACATGAAAGGCCGCAATATCGAACAGCCGTGGGGCGTGAATGTGGGCGTACGTTACAACTGGTAGTTATTGACCGCTTTTTGAGGGCCCTTACTGGGCCCTTTTTTATATAGCCCGGCCCGAAATATACATTATCGCGATTGGCTATACCCACCGCCCCGTAAAACGGCTTTGGAATCATAGCCTGTTTTATCATCGCGATTCGGTTCATGTACTTTTTCACGGCGGCTAAACACCTGACCTAAACTCGGTATATCACCCACCATTAATGATCTCGTCTAACACGGACCAAAATCACCTATTGATTTAAAGCTTTATTGCCATGGAGGCAATGATGACTATTAAAGCCCGGTCTGCCGCATTATTGCTCATCTGCCTGCTGCTTCATGGTTGCGTATCTAACCTGTTCACCCCGGTTGACGACCGTCAAACTACCGTCCCCGCAGGGCAAGTACATCCACTCGCCCTGGATCTGCCTCCGGCCACTATGACAGAAGCCCCCAATGGGGAATTGGTACTGGATAATCTGGGGGCCAATGCCAACGTTACGTTCACTTACCCCGCAATTGCCGACACGCACACCGCCGGGCTGCGCTGGACAGGCAAAACCACTTACAACGCCCCCCATAAGACTGTGGGCGCAGCTCGCCCGGTAGCGTTCACCATCCCAAAAACAACCCTTGAGCTGGATTCTGGTGAGACAGGCGTTGTTACCTACACCGTGGGTGTCGGCGATAACCCGATCGAATATTCGCGACAGCTTTCTATCCGGGTCATTGGCACACCTGCTCCCAATCCTGACTATCCTCCCCCAACCGTGCCCTCCGCTCCCAACGGCAAGCTTGATCTGGCCACGGCGGGAGAAACGGTGACCATCACCGCAACCTACCCGTCCATCACCAATGGACACA
The DNA here is from genome assembly GCF_021147825.1 of Pseudomonas quasicaspiana. Lineage (NCBI taxonomy): Bacteria > Pseudomonadati > Pseudomonadota > Gammaproteobacteria > Pseudomonadales > Pseudomonadaceae > Pseudomonas > Pseudomonas quasicaspiana. The sequence continues at coordinate 4,046 of NZ_JAGTPI010000071.1, read as the reverse complement.
CGGTCGGGATGCGATGGACGGGCAAGGCCATTTATGACATTCGCCCTGTCCAGACAGTTGGCGCCACACGGCCGCTGGCCTTTGCCATGCCCAAGGCAGAGATCGCCAAGGATCTGGGTACCCAAGGCTACTTTACCTACAGTGTCGGCGTTGATGGTAACCCGCTGAAAATCTCCGAGCGGCTCCCGATTGAAGTCATCAATCGTCCTCCACCTGATGGTGCAGCCATCGCGGAAGCGATCAATACCCGGTACGGCAATACTGCAACAAGTTGCGCAGGTAATACTCCGTCATTTTACTGCAACGGGGTGATCATTCGCTCCACCCAAAACGGAAATTATGACCCTTGGAATCCAGCCAATAGCGCTATTACATTAGGTGGTGTTTCGTTTACCTATATGAGGGCCGATGCGGGCGTTACAAACCTTTATCACCACAGTGGTTTTATCTTTGCAGCTCAGGCTGACGCGATTGCGGCCAACAAGGCCATGGAATATCTCTGCATATACTCCAGCGATGCCGGAACGCTGAGTGCTGGCCGTAAAGACAAAGGCTGTGGTATCAGAACACGAAGCATCTCAGAGGCGGATTTGAGTTCCTGCACAGCTGTGAACGTGCGGACACTTGAACAGTGGGTTACGTATTCAACACCTTTAACCGCTCCCTCGTATCAATGCTCATTGAGCGCCCAGGATGCGGCTCAGTTTCAAGTCAGTGTGGAAGCGCGCGCGTATACCGCACTTAGTGTGTGGCGTCAGTGGAATGAAATAATGGTTACCACCTGGCCACAGGACACGGGCGACAAGCTGCCACTTGAAGCGTTCTTCTGGAAGACCAACGTACCCGCATCGCTGGAAGAAGCTAAAACTTATCAAACTAAATTCAAGACGAAAACCGGACTGTGGGTGCCCGTTATCCGGCTCGACTTTACGCAGGTCAATGCCAAACCGTTTAGCTATGACGCCGGTGACCAGGCGGTTCAGCCTTGATCAAAAAACAGATAAAGGCGTGAAGATATTTGTGAGCTAGTACCACGAATCACCGTCACCTGGCGGTGTTATTCGAAGAGAGGCCATATGATTACAAAGACCGTTCAGGCAGTTTTGTTGTGCATGAGCCTGCTGATAAGCAGCTGTTCCGTGGTGCAGCAATTATCGGTGACCGATGAGCAATTACATCCACGTGCTCTGGACCTTCCTCCAGCCACGGTAACTGAAGCGCCCAATGGCGAACTTGTCCTTCAAAACCTTGGCGCTAATGCCAACGTAAACGTTACGTACCCTGCGATCACTACCGGTCATAGCGTGGGACTACGATGGACGGGTAAAAACGTTTACAACGCCCCCGTGCAGACGGTCGGCGCGACCCGCCCATTAGCGTTCACCATTCCAAAAACCACCCTCGTACAAGATGCTGGCGGCACCGGTGTGCTGACCTATAGCGTCGGAGTGGGTGGTGATCCACTTGAGATATCACAACCTCGCGCCATAAAAGTCATCGGCACACCGGCACCGGGTGGTGATTATCCAAAGCCTGCAATGCCAGCCGCACCCAACGGCAAGCTTGATCTGGCAACGATGGGGGCAACGGCACCCGTCACCGCTACTTACCCAGGCATTACTAACGGCCACAACGTTGGCATGCGTTGGAAAGGCAAATCCCAGTATGACGCTCCACTGCAGACGGTAGGCGCCACCCGCCCGCTAACATTTGAAATTCCAAAAGCAGAGGTAGCCAAGGACGTAGGGGGCACGGCTGTTTTGACCTACAGCGTGGGTATTGGTAATGATCCACTCAAGATCTCAGAGCCACTTTCGATTGAGGTAATCAACGCACTCCCCTCCGATGGAGCCGCAATAGCGGCGGCCCTTAATGCCCGGTATACCGATACGCGGGCAAGTTGCCCGGGCAATACGCCGGCGTATTACTGCAACGGGGTGGTGATACGTGGAACACAGAACGGAAACTTTGATCCTTGGAATCCGTCTGCTGGCGCTATCGCCGTGGGCGGCACCTCTTTTTCGTATATGAGAGTCGACGCCAACGTTACGCCTATACGCGATAGCGGATTGATATTTACCTCACAGGAAAAAGCGATCGCGACCAATAAGATCGTCGAGTACCTGTGCATTTATGTTCACAACGCCAGCACTTCTGGGAACACGCGCGACAAGGGTTGTGGAATGAGGCCCAGAAGTAATATCGCTGCCGATTTGAGTTCCTGCGCCAGTATCAACGTTCGAACATTGGCGCAGTGGAGTGCCCACGCCGCTACCCTTCCAGGTGCAGCGTATCAGTGCTCATTGAGCACTCAGGACGCGTCGCAGTTTCAGGTGAGCATTCAAGCCCGGGCAAATATAAATTTCCCTTATAAAACGGCATGGAATGAGGTGATGATTGCCACTTGGCCGCCGGACATCGGAAACAGGCTGCCTATTGAAGCATTCTGGTGGAATACGGCTAAAGCGTCGGTGGCTGAAGCAAAGGCCTACCAAACCAAGTTCAAGAATAAGACAGGCCTTTGGGTGCCAGTCATAAGGGTCGACGTTGCGCAACTCAACGGCAGACCTTTCAGCTACAACGCAGCGGATCAAGCGGTTCAGCCGTGATCAATCTTGATACCCTGCCAAAAACGACCTGTTCGTAGCCATGCCGGACAACGTCTCTTGTAGAGAGGCCTGTCCGCTACCAGAATCGCTCCATACCTCAGAAGAAATGGAGCGCCCGGGATGATGCACGCGGACTTGATTGACCAGGAAGATCTGATCAGCCAGCTACGATCAATTGGCTTCGAAGTGCCTGCGGGCGCAACTGCCGAGCAGGCCTGCGCGCAAGTTGTATGCGGCCTGACCGACGGTCGCGCCACCGCATTGAAGCGCCTGGTGGAGCAGATGCTGACCGGCAGCGCGACGATATTACCGGCGGTGAGACAGGCGATTGATAAACAGCTGTTGCCGGGGCTGGTGGAGTACAAGCAGGGCCGTGGTTAAGCGTTTTGTGGGAGGGAACTCATTCGCGAAGGGGACGGTACACCCGATGCATATCCATCGCCCGACATGCCGCTTTCGCGAATGAATTCGCTCCCACCTCAGATCGGTACCTGAGCTCAATTTGTCGACGTCAGGCACAGCCCGGTGGGAGCGAATTCATTCGCGAAGGGGTCATCCGCGAATGAATTCTCTCCTGCATGTGTTCAAAACATCACACGCTTACCCAAGCGACTCCACACTTAGGCTGCGTCAGTGTTTGCGTTATCGCTCATCGCTGAGGGAAACTCTTCTCACCAAAACCTCCTTGGTGAATCGAGGCTCAACCAGTACCTCGATATTGTTGGTAGTCGCTACATTCGAGACAAACAAATCAAACGTAGTGGTCGCCCAGTCATCAGACACAGCAGGATAGTACGTCCTGAATATGGCATTCGATGACCAAAGCAAGTGCACTTGCCCTTTATCCTCCTCAGTACCATTGACCACTTTCAATTCAACGGCGAGCAAGAACCGCCGGGGTTGTACATCCGCGATTCGAACGCTTTGGTTCAACTTGTCACTGTCGTTTAGTACCGCATGATAGCGACCATCCTCTTCGACAATATCAATGGTGGAACCCATCACGGGACGCCAAGGGTCCAGCTTGCCGGTACCGAAGTCACCATTCTGTATATGTTCCATGATCTAACTCCCTGAGTTAAAAACCTCAATCCCTGTAATAAGCAATTGCCTCCAACTCGCCAAATACTGAACATGCCCGTACAGGGTTAAAGAGCTGAAGGACCTCCTTCAGTCCAGGACCACTGTGGGACGAAAAAAACAGGGCGTCTACTGTCAGACATGACAGTCCGTTGGTCGCTGCAAAGGAGGAAACGGGTATTCATCGGCGTCAGGCAAAAACCTGTGGGAGTAAATTGATTCACGAAGGGTCAGTACATCCGATACATCTCCATCGCTCGACATGCCGCCTTCGCGAATGAATTCGCTCCCACCTCTAGATAGTCAACCGGGCTCAATTTCCGGAATCTGGCAGAGCCCCTGTGGGAGTGAATTCAT
>NZ_JAGTPI010000070.1:0-29648 GCF_021147825.1 Pseudomonas quasicaspiana | reverse complement strand
GTGCTTGCCCGCGATACAGGCAACGCATATCGCGGGCAAGCACCGCTCCCACATGGGACTGCTTTCCAATTCAAATAATGCAGTGGCTTCAAGCAAGCCACTTATTCACCCGACCGCAGGACATTGCGTCCCACACCTGAACCCGATACTGTACATGCAAACAGTATCGGAGTTTCCCATGCAGCTGATCGACAAGCTCAGCATCCTTGCGGATGCCGCCAAGTATGACGCGTCATGCGCCAGCAGCGGAGCACCCAAGCGCAGTTCGGAGGGCAAGACCGGGCTGGGTTCGAGCAACGGCATGGGTATCTGCCACAGCTATACGCCTGATGGACGCTGTGTTTCGCTACTGAAAATCCTGCTGACCAACTTCTGTCTTTACGACTGCCAATACTGCGTCAATCGCCGCTCCAGCGACGTACCCCGCGCCCGCTTCAGCCCCGAAGAAGTGGTCACCCTGACGCTGGATTTTTATCGGCGTAATTGCGTCAGCGGGCTGTTTCTCAGCTCCGGAATCATTCGTTCGTCCGACTACACCATGGAACAGTTGATCGAAGTCGCGCGTCAACTGCGGGAGGTCCATGAGTTTCGTGGCTATATCCACCTCAAGACCATCCCGGACGCTGACCCGGCACTGATCGAAATGGCCGGCCGTTACGCCGATCGCCTGAGCGTCAACATCGAACTGCCCACCGATGACGGCTTGAAAACCCTGGCTCCGGAAAAAAACGTCGTCACCATCAAACAGGCGATGAAGACCATTCACACCGGACAGCAAACCATCCTCAACGAGCCACGTGCGCCGCGCTTCGTGCCAGCCGGGCAAAGTACGCAAATGATCGTCGGCGCTGACGAGACCGACGACAGTACCATTCTCACCAGCGCCGAATCCCTGTACGGCAATTACGGCTTGCGCCGGGTTTATTACTCCGCGTTCAGCCCTATTCCCAACAGCCCGAAAAGTGTCCCGTTGGCCGCCCCGCCACTGATGCGCGAGCACCGTCTGTATCAGGCGGATTTCCTGCTGCGTGGCTATGGCTTCAAGGTCAAGGAGCTGTTTCAGGGCGCCGGTGATCTGGCACTGGACATCGACCCGAAACTGGCCTGGGCCCTGAACAACCGCAGCCTGTTCCCCATGGACCTCAACCGCGCCGACGCTTCACAGATTGCGCGAATCCCAGGCATCGGTATCCGCACCACCAACCGTTTGCTGGAGCTACGCCGTCAGCGTCGAATCCGCTACGAAGACCTGACACGCATGCGCTGTGTACTGGCCAAGGCCAAACCGTTCATCATTACCTGCGACTATCACCCGACTCAGGCAGAGAGCAGCAGCGAGTCATTGCACATGTTGTTGCGCGACCGCCCAGCTCCACAGCAAATGGGGTTATGGGGATGATTTGCCTGGATTGCGACGACCTGTTCGACAACTGGCGACAGCAGGCACGCTGGCTGCTCAGCCATGAAGTCGATCCAAGTCAGGTGAGCTGGAAATCCAGCGACGGCAGCGACCTGTTTGGCTCTGATCACAGTTACCCGGAACAGCAAGGTCCGTTTCAGGCCCGGATCCCGCTGGCCCTTCTGCAGTTGCTGGAAAGCGCCTCACAATTTCGCGGCGATCAGCGCTGGAGCCTGTTGTATGAGGTGCTTTGGCGCGTCAGTCACGGGGATCGCACCGCGATGCTGGCGGGCGACAAGCTGGGCAGCGAGCTGCATCGACGCATCAAGCAAGTCAGCCGGGAAGCCCATCATCTGCACGCATTTCTGCGTTTTGTTGCACTGCCCGAATCTGAGCTGCCAGCGCAATTTGCGCAGCCGCAATACGTCGCGTGGCACGAACCTGCTCACGACATCCTGCACAGCGCCAGTCAGCATTTTATCGGCCGTATGGGGCAGCATCGGTGGATGATTGCCACACCCAAAGACGGGGTCTACTACGATGGTCACCAGTTGATCCATCAGCGTGTCTGCCCGCCTGCCTGGCAACAACTGGCGCGCAACGCCGAGGATCCGGGTGGGGAGCTGTGGCTGACCTATTACAGTCACATCTTCAACCCGGCACGCCTGAACCCCAAGGTCATGGAAGGCCACTTTCCAAGCCGCTTCTGGAAAAACCTGCCTGAAGGTCCTTTAATTCCTGCTTTAATCAGTGAGGCGAGAACCGGCAAACAGCGTGACGGTCAGGCCAGTCAAGTCGCCGCGAGACCCGGCAAGCGTATCGCACGCGGTCCGGGAGTCGCCCCGTCCTAGAGCGCTACACCGTTCATCAGTTGCTATCAAAGCCTTCAAACATCAAGACCTTCTTGGTAATCTGCGACACACTTCAAACAACTACCTTCTCATCGAAGTGGATCAGCATCAGGAAATCACCAAATGGAAGGCATGGGCATAAGACTCAAGTTGGAAAGAAAGCGTCTCGATCTTTCTCAGCGAGACCTGGGTTTGGTTGGCGGGGTTGAAGCCAATGCTCAAGGGCTTTACGAACGAGGCAAGCGCTTTCCCAATGCCGAATACCTCAGAGCGGTTGCGAAGGCCGGGGTGGATGTTTTGTATGTCATCACCGGTTCCCGGGAATTACTGGCCATCGACTCCATCTCCGCAGGCGAGTCGAAAGTGTTAACCGAGCTGGACGGTTTACCTCTGGATGTACAGGAAGACATCAAACGCTTGATCAGCACTCTTTCCGTGTCTGAAGAGCAAGCCGTTAAATCCTGATGGTTTTTTACTGCCGAGCACGGCGGCAATAACCTGCAAACTAACCCGCTGAATGGAACATAGTTAGTGGGAACGACTTTAACCGGTACACCAAAGCCGGTCCCATTGGGTTTGTTTAGTGCATTAGTTGCGGGCAAACATGGCGGCCCGTTTGTAAAGTCTCATGCCAGTTCTACCCCACCCTCAATACACGTCACCACCTCGCCGCCAATCCAGATGTCGTCACCAAGACGCTGCACGTAAACCCGACCTTGCCTGCCCAGCACCGTGCCTTGGCTGACCACATAGCTGTCCTCTGCCAGCCCGGCACTCAACAACCATTGCGCGATACCGGCATTGAGGCTCCCGGTCACCGGATCTTCAGGCATGCCGTCACCCGGGATGAACGCTCTGACTTCGAATTGCGCTTCAACCCCATCGAGTAGCGGATCCCAAGGCGCGAACACACCAATCGCCAGACCGCCCAACTGCGCATAATCCGGTTTCAGCGCCAGTACGCTGGCTCTGTCCGCGAGCCTGAGTGCTAACCATCCAGCACCGTTATCAACCCAGCGGGCGTCAAGAATCGCACCGTCAACCAGCCCCATTCCAGCGCGAATCCGCTCCAGCAACCCAGCCTCGACCGGCTCAGAACGCAACAACGCGGGTGCAGTAAACGCCAGTTGTTTGCCCTGGCGACGAATCCGCACCAAACCTATGCCGCATTCCTGAATGATTTCCTTCCCTTTAGGCTGCCCGCCACTCTCCAGCCAGGCATGGCAACTGCCCAGCGTCGGGTGCCCGGCGAACGGCAACTCATACTGCGTGGTGAAGATCCGCAGTCGATAATCCGCCTCGGGATGCTGGGGCTTAAGCACAAAAGTGGTTTCACTCAGGTTGGTCCAGTGGGCGAACGCGGCCATGGTTGATTCGCTGAGTGCGTCAGCCTCAAGCACCACGGCCAGCGGGTTGCCCTTGAGGGCATGCCGACTGAATACATCAACCTGTTTGAACGAATAACGACTCATCACTGCCCACTCTGAAAACGCCAAGGCGGCGAGACTCTCATTTCAAACCGGGCAAGGTAAAGCCCGGAAAAAACTGTTGCACAAAAATCGTCGGCAACTGTAGCGCAGCCTGTCCGGCGCGATCCGCTAACGTCAGCAAACGATATCAATGAAAGGAAGCAGCCCATGATCGACCTTCAGACACTGTCTTTATTCTGCGGCGCGGTGATGCTTCTGTTGATCACACCGGGGCCGAATATGGCGTTTGTCATGAGCCACGGCTTTACCTATGGCTGGCGCGGCGGTCTGGCCGTTTCGCTGGGGATCGGCGCCGCGGATATCGTGCTGACTATTCTGACCGCAACCGGGGTGACCGGTCTGGTCGCGGCATGGCCGCCGTCTTTCGACATCATTCGATATGTCGGCGCGGTCTACCTGTTGTGGATGGCCTGGAAAGCCCTGCAAGGCGGCAAGCCGGGCAAAAACGTCATCGATAACAAGGTTTCGCTGAGAACAGTGTTCGTCAGGTCGATGCTCAACAGCTTGCTCAATCCCAAGGGACTACTGTTTTTTATCGTTTTCCTGCCGCAATTCGTGACGCCTTCCAACGGCATGATCGCCCAACAACTGATCGTGCTCGGCCTGGTGCTGACGATAATTGCGTTTGTCTTCCATGCCGTACTGGGTGCCTTTGGCAGCACCATCAATCGTTGGTTTGCGGGCAAAGAACGGTTAGGAAAGCTACAACACAGAGTGCTTGCAGCGGTGCTGACCCTGATGGCCGTGCGCCTGATGGTCATGTCCAGACCGTGAATCTGTTGTAGAGGGCACCATTCAAGCATCCGCCGGGTCAGATACAACTCACGCCACGCGGAGAACCCATCATGCTGGACAGCCCATCCACCGCCCCGGTCGAAACGCTTTACACGCTCATGGCGCAAAAACGTTTTATGGTCCTGACCGGGGCAGGCATCAGCACACCGTCGGGTATTCCTGATTATCGGGATACCGACGGCGTCAGGCGCGGCAAGGCACCGATGATGTTCCAGGAATTTCTCGGCTCACCTGAAGCCCGGCGACGCTATTGGGCGCGGGCGATGCTGGGCTGGCCGCGGGTGCGGATTGCTCAACCCAACGCGGCGCATCGCGCTTTGGCAACGCTGCAATCGCATCGGTACATTAGCGGGTTGATCACGCAAAACGTCGATACGCTACATGATCAGGCTGGCAGCACTGACGTCGTCGAGCTACATGGCAGCCTGCACCGGGTGCTGTGCCTGGACTGCGGCGAGCGCTTTGATCGCGCCGCGATTCAGCAATTGATGGAAGCGCAGAATCCCTACCTGGCAGGCGTTGACGCGGTGCAGGCGCCAGATGGCGATACCTTGCTCGATCCCGCATTCGAGACGCGTTTTCAGGTACCACATTGCCCGCACTGCAATGGCGAGCGCCTCAAGCCCGATGTGGTGTTCTTCGGCGAAAACGTTGCCCCACCTACCGCTGCAAAAGCGTTGGCAAATGTGACCCATGCTGACGGCTTGCTGGTAGTGGGCTCGTCACTGATGGCTTACTCCGCATTCCGCCTGTGCAAGACCATAATCGAGCAAGGCAAGCCACTGATCGCCCTCAACATCGGCAAGACCCGCGCGGATGAACTGCTGGATCTGAAGATTGAGATGTCGTGCGAGATATTGTTGCCGGAGTTGGTGGAGCGGTTGGTCGGGCACAGAGATACCTGATGCCTGCAATTACCTGTGGGAGCCGGGCTTGCCCGCGATAAGGACACCGCGATCCAAAGTGAACCGCGTCCGGCCTTATCGCGGGCAAGCCCGGCTCCCACAGAAGATCGCATTTCAGAATTAGATGGGGAATGATCTAAAACAACCCCAACTGCCCGCCAATCAGCGTGCTGAAATCATCATCCACGAATGGCAGGATTGCCTCCGCGATAGGTTGTAGCTGGCGGGTGACGTAATGGTCGTAGTCGATAGGTGCATGCCTGACTTCCAGAGGCTCCGGCCCTGCCACGCTGATGACATAGCTGATCCAGCCGCCATTCTGGTACTGCTTGGGACGACCCAGGCTTGCGTTGTGTTCGTCGGCAAGGCGCGCAGCCCGGACATGAGGCGGCACGTTGCGCTCATAATCATCCAGCCGACGTCGTAGCCGCTTGCGATAGATAAGCAAGTCATCCAGCTCGCCCGCCACGGTACGACGCACATAGTCGCGCACATAGTCCTGATAAGGCCGACGATGGAAAATCCGCGAATACAACTCCTGCTGGAATTCCCGGGCCAGTGGCGACCAATCGGTGCGGACCGTTTCCAGTCCTTTGTAAATCATTTCATCGGAGCCATCCGCACGCCTGACCAGTCCGGCATAGCGCTTCTTGCTGCCCTCTTCCGCACCGCGAATAGTCGGCATCAAGAACCGGCGAAAGTGCGTCTCGAACTGCAGCTCCAGGGCACTGGTCAGGCCATATTCATGCTGTAAATGCTCGCGCCACCACAGGTTGACCTGTTGCACCAGCGTGCGCCCGATCCGGGTCGCGTCTTCCTCGCCGTGCAGGCTTTTGAGCCAGACGAACGTGGAGTCGGTATCACCGTAAATCACCGTATAACCCTGGGCTTCAATCAACTGCCGGGTGCGGCGCATGATCTCGTGGCCGCGCAAGGTGATCGATGACGCGAGCCGCGTATCAAAAAAGCGGCAGCCACTGGAACCGAGCACGCCATAAAAGGCGTTCATGATGATCTTCAAGGCCTGAGACAGCGGCTGATTGTTCTCCCGCTTGGCCGTCTCGCGCCCCTGCCAGACCCGCTCGACAATCGCGGGCAAGCAATGCCGGGTGCGAGAGAAGCGCCCGCCGCGAAAACCCGGTACAGAGTCTTCGTCCGAAGGATTGCGCAAGCCTTCGACCAGCCCCACCGGATCAATCAGGAAGGTGCGGATAATCGACGGGTAAAGGCTCTTGTAGTCCAGCACCAACACTGACTCATACAACCCCGGCTGCGAGTCCATGACAAATCCACCGGGACTGGCCTCGGGCATGCGCTCGCCAAGGTTGGGCGCCACAAAGCCCTGGCGATGCATCAACGGAATGTACAGATGACAGAACGCAGCCACCGAGCCGCCGCTGCGGTCAGCAGGCAACCCCGTGACCGAAGCGCGCTCCAGCAGGAAGGTCAGCAACTCGGTTTTGGCAAAGATGCGCGTCACCAGTTCGCAGTCTTTCAGGTTGTAGCGCGCCAGCGCAGGCTTGTCCTCGGCGAACATGCGGTTGATTTCATCCATGCGCTGGTAAGGCGTATCGATCGCCTTGCCCTCTCCGAGCAAGGTCTGGGCGACATTTTCCAGGCTGAACGACGGGAAGCTCCAGGTCGCCGAGCGCAGCGCCTCGATGCCGTCGATGATCAGACGCCCGCTGGCGTCGGCGAAAAAGTGATTGTTGCGTGATCCATGCTCGCGCCAACCCATGGCTTCCCCGCCCCGCCCAAGGCGCAGTGGCACTTGCAGTCGCTGAGCATGCTCGTGCAGCACCCGCAGGTCGAACTGCACCACATTCCAGCCAATGATCGCGTCCGGATCGTGAAGCTCAAGCCACTGGTTGAGACGCTCCAGCAGCAGCTTGCGGGTGTCGCAGTATTCAATCGCGAAGTCGACGTCGCGGTCATCGCCATTGGCGGGGCCCAGCATGTAAACCTGACGCTGGCCGCAACCTTCCAGCGCGATGGAGTACAACTCGCCTTTTTCCGTGGTTTCGATATCCAGCGACGCAAGACGCAACTGGGGCCGGTAGTGTTCTGCAGGCCGGATCTGCGCCTCGCACAGCGTGCCATTACTGTCCGCAACACCGCTGAATTGCACGGGGGCGGTGATGAAACGCTCCATCAGATAGCGTTCAGGCGGGCGGATATCGGCCTCGTAGACATCCACCCCGCCTTTGCGCAGGGATTTTTCCAGGTTCATCAGTTGCCGGTGCTGCTGACAATAAACCCCAAGGACCGGGCGATGGCGGAAATCACACAGACTCAGCTCACGAAGCTCGACCCCTGACTCGCTGCGCAATACGGCTTCGGCACGAGCACGCTGTTCAGCAGGAATGAACGCCACCGAGGGTTGCACAGGCAAGCGAATGTGCCGGGGACCGTTATCGGTCGCCAGCCAGAATTCCACCTGCGTGCCTTCGGGCGTATCACGCCAGTGTCGGCTCAGGATAAAGCCCTGCTGTACATCCACCACCGCAAACCTCAAAAACCTTCAGGAGCGTGATTCTACTTGGCATTGCCCGCTAGAGGGCGACTCATCTTCGTGACGGCGGCTACGACCAAAGAATCCACGCCTGACCGCTTGCCAATGTCAGGAGCTTGAGGCGATAAAGGCACCCTCCGCACTGGATTTATCTTCGCCACGGGACGTGACATGTCAGCAGACCAGCGCTTCAACCTGATTGCCGAACAACTTGGTTACAGCTTTGATGGCGAGATCAAAATCGGCGGCAATTATGTGCCGCTGATTCGGCACAACGACGAGATTTACATCAGTGGGCAAATCCCCAGGGTTGGCGACACGGTAGTCGTCACCGGACGCGCAGGGGCCGACACCACTCTGGCTCAGGCGCAACTGGCGGCGAAAGTCTGCGCGATGCGCGCGCTCGCCTTACTGCAACGCAGCGCGGGATCACTGGACGGGATCAAGCGGTTGCTGCGCATGAACCTGTACGTGCAATGCGCCCAGGATTTCACTCAGCAAAGCGAAGTGGCCGACGCGGCTTCTGAGGTGCTGTTCTTCGTGCTGGGCGACGTCGGTGCGCACACTCGCACGTCGGTCGGGGTCTATCAGTTGCCGAAGAACGCCACCGTTGAACTTGACCTGATCGCAGTGGTGTAAGCCATGTCCAGTGCATTCAGGATTGAACGTTTGCAGGGCCGGCACGCAGCGGCTTATCGAGATTTGATGCTGGACGCCTACACACGGCATCCCGAGGCATTCACCTCCTCCACAGAAGAGCGCGCTGCCCTGCCCTTGTCCTGGTGGGAAAACCGGCTCAATGCGGCAGAAGATGCCGGGCAAGTGGTGTTCGGCATCACTGACGGTGACGCCGTCCTGGGTGCGGTAGGGCTGACCTTCAGCAACCGGCAACGGGCGCGACACAAGGTTTTACTGTTCGGCATGTATGTGGTGGCCGGGCAGCAAGGCAAAGGTCTGGGCCAGTCACTGATCGATGCGGCGTTGAGCTATGCACGTAAGCGGCCACACACGTTGCTGGTACAACTGACTGTCAGTGAAAACAATGCATCAGCACGCAAGCTTTACGAGCACAACGGATTCGCATCATTTGGCCTGGAGCCATTGGCCGTAGCGACCGCAACCGGATTTATTTCCAAGGTCCATATGTGGCGGGAATTACGCGAGTCCTGACGCACGCTGGCCGCCTTCAACTTGCGTGCATGGCCCCGCCACCGCGCGGGATTGGTACCTTCGGTCTTGCTGAACATATGAGAGAAATGCGCCTGATCGCAAAACCCGCATTCGGCGCTGATTTGCGTGAGGGTCATTTCCGACTCTTTGATCAGTTGCTTGGCCTGCTCGATGCGCTGGTTGCGAATCCATTCCTGGGGGGACATGCCCGTGCTGCGCTTGAATGAGCGCGAGAAATGACTGCGCGTCAACTCGCAGGACGCTGCCAGAAAAGGCACAGAGACTTTCTTGCTCAGGTCAGCAGTGATGAGTTGTTTGACCAATGCCAACCGGCCAGGAGAAAGACCGCCGGTGACCGGCTCATTCAGCCCGTCGTTGACGTCGTGCAGCGGATTGTCCATGACGATAAAACCTTGCGAAATATGCTGGAGTCATCTTCGCAGTCGTCAGTTTTCTAACAACCCTTGCGGGGGGAGCACAACGGCCATCAAGGTGCCTGATCAGGACAAACCTTGGCAGCACGGCGCTATTGAGCAGCACACACAAAACCTGTGGGAGCGAGGCTTGCCCGCGATGAGGGGCCCGCAGATATCAGGTTAAATCGCATCCAGCCTTATCGCGGGCAAGCCTCGCTCCCACAAAGACCGCAAGGCGATAACAAAGCGATCGATCAACCAAACTGCTGTCGATACTGGGTAGGTGTCAAACCCAGCCTGTCGCTGAAGAGTGAGCGCATATAACGCACACTGCCAAAGCCACTGCGGTGGGCGATTGTCTTGAGCGGCAGCACGGTGGTTTCCAGCAGGTTACGCGCCCGGTCCAGTCGAGCATTCTGGATGAACTCCATCGGCGTCATGTTCACTTCTCGGCTGAATACCCGAGCGAAATGTCGCGGGCTCATGGCTGCCATCGAAGCCATTCGCTCGATGCTGAACTCTTCGTCAAGGTGCTCGATGAGGTAGTTCTGTATCCGGGTGATCGGCGTTTCCTGCGTTGCAACAGTCGCCACCAGCGGGCTGAATTGCGCCTGACCGCCCTGCCGCTTCATTACCACCAGTAAAACCTTGGCGACATCCAGCGCGACTTTTCTGCCGTGATCTTCCGCGACGAGTGCCAGTGCGAGATCGATCCCTGCCGTGACCCCGCCAGAAGTCACCAGGCGGCGATCCTTGATGTAGATCTGGTCGGTGGTGACCTGAGCCGCCGGGAAACCCTTGATCAAGCGCTCGGTGTAATGCCAGTGAGTGGTAACGGTGTGACCGTCGAGCAAACCGGCTCTACCCAGCAAAAAAGCGCCGGTGCAAATCGAACCGTAGAGGGTCGATTGCTGCGCCGCTTGCTGCAGCCAGGCCACCAGCGGTGGATGACTGTCGTTATAAGACCCCGGACCACCCGGTACCAACAGCAGATCGAAGGCTGTCGGTGCAGTTTCAACGCAGACGTCAGGGTGAACCGTGACGCCATTTGACGCGCGAATGGCCGACGCCTGGGTGCCCACAGTGGTCAACTGATAGTGTCTGGAGGGCTCGAGATAGCGGTTTGCGATAGAGAACACCTCCATCGGCCCGGCCATGTCGAGCAACAGGAAGTCAGGAAACAAAACGATTGCAACGGTCTTCATGCTCTTACATCGCCCAAATCGAGTTCAACACCCTAAAGCAAAGGCCCGGGACCGCGGCTGCGTCGGTCCCGGGCCTTGACCCGTGCACATACTAACGTTTTGAGTGGCGCTTCGCCGCTATCGGCTGGCTCGCCAGTTTCAGACCTTTACGGCTCAGTCATCGAGGGTTTTAGGCGCACCTTTCGCTGGCTTGCCAGCCTTTTCCGCGCCGGGCTTGGCCTCAGGCACCGGTGCAACCGCTGCCGGAGCGGTGGCAGCCTTTTCTTCGGTTGGTAATTGATCAACCGTGGTGAACAAATCTTTCACGGAAACAGGGCCAAGCTGGTCGAGTTTTTTCTCACCGTCCTTGCCCACCAGAACGACCTTGGTTCCCCTGCTCGCCCCCAGTTTCAGCTCCCGAATCAGCGCCATGGTTGACTGAGGATCAAGGTCTTTACCGTCACGTTTGCCGATCATGGCAACCACCGTATAAAGCACCATGCCACGCTCTGCGAAACCCTTCTGGTTTTCCGGTTCCTTGAGCTCTTTTTGCAGGTTGACCAGTGTCGGGTCCAGTGTGCTCGGCGCGATAACAATCAATGGGCGCGACTTGCCGCGGTCCTGGTTCAGAGGGCTGTCGCTGTCAGCCGCGAGCAGAGGGCCCGCAGAGATAAGCAACGTGGCGAGGGTCAACGACCGGATAAACATAAATGGCTCCTTCAAACCTAGACAGGACACTAGTCGGGCTTTCGACGCTGTTTTAGATGTTTTGTTCTCATTGGGTATAGCTCAACAGCCGTCGCAACCCTTTTATTTAACGGGTGCGGACACCAGCTTCAGTCCGACAATGCCAGCCAGAATCAGCAAAAAACACAAAATCCGCAACACACTGCGATCTTCGCCCAGTACCAGCATGCCGTAAACCGCAGTGCCCAACGCACCGATTCCGACCCATACAGCATAAGCCGTACCGACCGGAATGGTGCGGGTCGCCACAGACAGCAGGTACATGCTCAGACAGATGAAAAAACCGCAGAACAGACTGGGCAACAGCCGGGTAAAACCATCGGTACGGGGCATTACCGCGGCATAGATGATTTCGCAGGCACCTGCGAATAACAGAAACATCCAGCTCATCGAACTTCCTCGGAATGGTTTTCTTTAGTTGGCGTCGGGACAAAATAGCGGTGCCAGAGCGGTTGGTGCAAGGTTGAAAGCCGGTCCCAGCGAATTGCGCAGCTCCCACAAAAACTGCATTCCAAACCGCCTCCTGGCACCTTCCCACAAGTTTTATCTGTATATCCATACAGATAAAACTTGCCGAAAACGTCCTTACTGCTCATGCTGTGCCCCCATCAAAACCCGTAAAAAACGATGGTACCCATGCGGTTGTTTCTGTGCGAAAAACCCTCCCAGGCCAAAGATATCGCCGCTGTACTAGGCGCGAGTCGACGTGGTGATGGCTGCTGGGTGGGGCCCAACGCTACGGTGACTTGGTGCATCGGCCATCTGCTGGAAACCGCGCCACCTGACAGTTACGACGCTCGCTACAAACGCTGGGTGCTGGATGACCTGCCCATCGTTCCGGAAAAATGGAAGATGCTGGTCAAGCCACGCACGGCCAGTCAGTTCAAAGCGGTCAAACGCCTGTTGGGCGAAGCCTCCGAACTGGTCATCGCCACCGATGCCGACCGCGAAGGCGAGATGATCGCCCGGGAGCTGGTGGACCATTGTCGTTATCGCGGACCGATACAACGCCTCTGGCTCTCGGCGCTCGACGATGCCTCAATCCGCAAGGCCTTGAACGCCCTCAGGCCCGGCGCCGAAACCTTCAGCCTTTACCACTCGGCGCTGGGACGCTCACGGGCAGACTGGCTGATCGGCATGAACATGAGTCGCCTGTTCACCCTCCTCGGCCGCCAGTCGGGCTATCAAGGCGTATTGCCGGTGGGACGCGTACAAACCCCGACGCTGCGGCTGGTAGTGGATCGTGATCGCAGCATCGCCGATTTCGTGCCCGTGCCCTTCTGGGCTATCGATGTGCAACTGCTCCACGCTGACCAGCCCTTCACTGCTCAATGGCGTGCCGCTGCAGATGTCTGTGACGACCAGGATCGATGCCTGAATCAGACGACTGCGCAGCAAGCCGCTGAAACCATGCGCAACGCGGCGACTGCCAGGCTTCTGAAACTGCGAACCGAACGGGTACGTGAAGCCGCGCCGCTGCCTTTCGACCTCGGTACGTTGCAGGAGGTATGTTCGAAAAAATTGGGTCTCGGCGCACAGGAAACACTGGACGTTGCTCAAGCGCTATATGAAACCCACAAAGTCATCACCTATCCACGCAGCGACTGCGGTTACCTGCCAGTCAGCCAGCACAGCGATGCATCGAAGATCATTGCCGCACTGGGTCGCGCAGACCCGGCGCTGAACGAGCTGCTCAAACACCTTGATCCAGGTCGCCGCTCTCGGGCCTGGAACGACGCAAAAGTCAGCGCTCACCACGGCATCATCCCCACCGGCGCGGGCAAATCCCTCGATCAACTGACCGGCAAATACCGCGCAGTGTTTACCTTGATTCGGGCCCGTTACCTTGCGCAGTTTCTGCCCAACCATGAATACGATCGCACGCAGGCCGACTTCGACTGTGGCGGTGAAAAGCTCCGGGCGACCGGCAAGGTGATCGTCGAACCAGGCTGGAAGCGCGCATTGCCGGAAGCTCTGACGCCCCCAAAAGGTCGGGAAGCGCCGGCACCGCAAGCCTTGCCAAAGCTGACCGAGGGCAGCGATTACGCGGTCGACAACGTCACTCTCAAGGATCTCTGGACCCAGCCACCCAAGCCGTTCACAGAAGGTGACCTGATCAAGGCGATGAAGAATGTCGCCCGTCTGGTGGAAGACCCGCGCCTCAAACAGAAACTCAAGGACACTACCGGGATCGGCACAGAAGCGACACGTGCTGGCATCATTCAGGGCTTGCTGGATCGAGGTTATCTGAGCAAGAACGGCAAAGCCCTGGCGGCGACACCGGCTGCATTCAGCCTGATCGACGCGGTGCCCCGCGCAATCGCCGATCCGGGCACTACAGCCATCTGGGAACAGGCGCTGGACATGGTCCAGGCTGGCGAGATGAGTCTCGAAGAGTTTGTCGCCCGGCAGGCCACCTGGATGAGCAAGCACATCAGCCGCTGTATGGGCACGCGCATGGTCATTACCGCATCTGCAAGTCCTGCCGGAGGCAAGCCGCCATGGAAAGGCAAACGCAAGACCGGCAAGCGCAAACCTGCGGGCACCAGTACCGCCAAGCCACGACGTGCAGCCAAAACTGCCAGCAAACCGTGATCGGGTATAGGATGCCAGCTGTAACCCACTCACTTGCAAGGAGTTGACGCTTAATTGATTCACCGGTTGAATGGCGATGCCTGCTCAGGTGCGCACAATCAGCCGCACCTCAATAATCAAGAGCAGCAACTCAGACAAGGAGGATATTGAGTCAACCCGGTTTGTCGGCCCGCTTAAACCGTGGTGTTGGCTTTTGCCCCACGGTATTCAACAAGACACTTGCCCGCCCTGCCGCCTTTTCGTGCAGGGAAACGCAGGGTCTCACTATTCAGATGCGCGTGAGCCCGACTGGCTCACCGGCATTTCTTCAAGGGAATTCAGAATGCCCCCAAGACAAGTAATCAACGCCTCGGTCAGTCCCAAGGGCAGCCTCGAAACACTGTCCCAGCGCGAAGTACAGCAACTCAGCGCCGCCGGTTCAGGCAGCATTTACACCCTCTTCCGCCAGTGCGCCCTGGCTATTCTCAACACCGGCGCGCATGTCGATAACGCCAAGACCATTCTTGAGGCCTACGAGAGTTTCGAAGTCCGCATTCACCAGCAGGATCGTGGTGTACGCCTTGAGCTTCTCAATGCGCCCGCCGATGCATTCGTCGACGGCGAAATGATCGCCAGCACTCGTGAAATGCTGTTCAGCGCCTTGCGCGACATCGTTTACACAGAGAGCGAGCTGGACAGCCAGCGCATTGATCTCGAAAGCTCCCAAGGCATCACCGACTACGTGTTTCATCTGCTACGCAACGCTCGCACGCTGCGTCCGGGTCTTGAACCGAAGATGGTGGTTTGCTGGGGCGGTCACTCGATCAACACCGAAGAGTACAAATACACCAAGAAAGTGGGCCATGAACTTGGCCTGCGTAGCCTGGACATCTGCACCGGTTGCGGTCCCGGCGTGATGAAAGGCCCGATGAAGGGCGCGACCATTGCCCACGCCAAACAGCGGATCAACGGAGGTCGATATCTGGGCCTGACCGAACCCGGCATCATCGCGGCAGAAGCGCCTAACCCGATCGTCAACGAGTTGGTGATCCTGCCCGATATTGAAAAACGCCTTGAAGCCTTCGTGCGCGTTGGCCACGGCATCATTATCTTCCCGGGTGGTGCGGGCACCGCAGAAGAGTTCCTTTACCTGCTGGGCATCCTCATGCACCCGGACAACCACGACCTGCCTTTCCCGGTGGTGCTGACCGGTCCGAAAAGCGCTGCGCCGTATCTGGAACAACTGCACGCGTTTGTAGGCGCGACCCTGGGCGAATCGGCTTACAAGCACTACCAGATCATCATCGACGACCCGGCTGAAGTGGCCAGGGAAATGACTGCCGGGCTCAAGACCGTCAAACAGTTCCGCCGTGACCGCAATGACGCGTTCCACTTCAACTGGCTGCTGAAAATCGACGAAGGCTTCCAGCATCCGTTTGATCCGACCCATGAAAACATGGCAGCCCTGCAGTTGAGCCGATCATTACCGCCGCATCAACTGGCGGCCAATCTGCGTCGTGCGTTCTCGGGGATTGTCGCCGGTAACGTCAAAGACAAAGGTATTCGTCTGATCGAGCAACATGGGCCATACGAAATCCATGGCGACAACGAAATCATGGAACCGCTGGATCGACTGCTGCACGCGTTCGTCGAACAGCACCGCATGAAGCTGCCAGGTGGCGCGGCGTATGAGCCCTGCTATCGGGTGGTGACTTGAGGCTGTTGTGAATGATTGATCGTACTGCGGCTATTCGTTTAGCTGAAATACAACTCCAAAGTTAAACCTCAGCGCCTGCATCGTCGGAGTGCCGCCCAGACCAAGCCTCGCTCCCACATGAGATTGCATACCCTGTGGGAGCGTGGCTTGGTCTGGGCGGCACTCCGACGATACAGTCACCGCAAAATTAACCGGAATGCCAGATAAAGCCGCTCAGCTACATACCTCTTCAAGCGTCAACGTCATTGGCAACACCTCAGCCTTCAGGCCGCGTCCTCCCACCCCAGTACACGACGCCAGCGTCTTGCAAACCCCCAACACAATCTCATCGATCTCCTGCTCATTGACGGTCAACGGCGGTAACAGACGAATCGTCTTGCCCCGCGTGACGTTAAGCAGCAGGCCATGCTCGTGTGCGGCAATCGCTGCCAGATTTGCCAATGGTCGGGTCAACTCGACGCCCACCATCAAGCCCCTGCCACGAATATCCAGAACATCCGGGTGTTCACTCAGGGCGGCGCGCAATCCGGCCAGCAACCGTTCGCCCTGCAACCGGGCGTTATCCAGCAGGCCCTGATCCTTGAGAATATCCACGACTGTACAGCCAGCCCGGCAAGCCAGCGGGTTGCCGCCGAACGTGCTGCCATGGCTGCCCGGAGTGAACAGCTCAGCCGCTTTGCCTCGCGCCAGGCAGGCACCGATGGGGATGCCATTGCCCAGGCCTTTGGCCAATGTCATCACGTCCGGGACAATGCCTTCATGCTGGAACGCGAACCACCGCCCGGTGCGGCCCATACCGGTTTGAATTTCATCCAGCATCAACAACCACGCGCGCCGACTGCACAACTCACGCAAGGCCTTCAGATAACCCGGCGGAGCCAGTTGCACGCCACTTTCGCCCTGAATAGGCTCCAGCAAGATGGCCGTAATGCGATGGCCATAGGTCTTGCATATCTTGTCCAGTGCGGCGAGATCGCCAAACGGCACTTTGATGAAATCACCCGGTAACGAGTTGAAACCCAACCGCACGGCAGGACCGTCGCTGGCAGACAAGGTCCCCAGCGTCCGACCGTGGAATGCATTGTCCATCACGACCACCAGCGGCTTTTCAATGCCTTTGTGCCAGGCATACAGCCGGGCCAGCTTCAACGCCGTCTCATTGGCTTCCGCGCCGGAGTTATTAAAAAACGCCCGGTCCATGCCCGCCAGCCCGGTCAACTTCCGAGCGAGCTCCTGCTGCCACTGAATGCTGTACAGGTTAGAAGTATGCATCAGCAAGCCTGCCTGCTCACTGATCGCCGCCACCAGCCGGGGGTGGGAATGACCGACGTTGGTGACAGCAACACCCGCCACCGCATCCAGATACTCGCGACCTGCCTCATCCCACAGGCGAGTGCCAAGGCCGCGAGTGAAACTTAGCGTCAACGGAAGGTAGGTGCTCATCAGGCAAGTGGCGGTCATGTTTGAAACTCCATCTCAGGCGTGTTTTTTTCCAGTATCGTTAGCAACCTGAGCTGGATAAACGGCGATTTCCTTCAATGATTTTAAAGTAAGGCTTGATAATGGACTTGCTCCAGGCAATGTCGGTGTTTGTCAAAGTGGTGGAAACCGGCAGCATGACGGCTGCTGCACTTGAGTGCGGTATGTCGACCACCATGGTGGGCAACCATTTGCGCGGGCTCGAACAACGACTGGGGGTCAGCCTGCTCAAACGTACGACGCGTCGCCAGGGGCTGACTGAGTTTGGCGCTACGTACTACCAGCGTTGTGTGGATGTTCTGGCGCTGGTTGCCGATTCGGAGCAATTGGCAGCGCAATCCCAGGACATCCCTCAAGGGACGTTGCGGATTACTGCACCGTTTACATTTGGCTCGGAAAGCCTCGCCCCGGCGCTGAGCGAATTCATCCGCCGCTACCCGCAAATCAAGCTGGATATTGTGTGGAGCAACGAGCGCATGGATTTGATCGGTCAGGGGTTCGACGCGGCGATTCGTCTGGGCCAGATTCATAGCTCAAGCCTGATTGCCAGGCCCTTGCAGAATTACACCCTAACCCTGTGCGCAGCACCGTCGTATCTGCAACGTCGCGGCACACCCGTCGAGCCTATGGATTTGCAACAGCATGATTGTCTGGCGTTTGCCTACCCGGCCGGAGATGACTGGAGTTCAGTCGAAAAACACTGGCGGCTGACGGGGGCTGAAGGCGAAATATTAGTGCCGGTCAGCGGCCCGATCACCATGAACACCTCTGCAGGACTGCACAAAGCTGCACGCGCCGGAGCCGGGATCGTGATGATGCCTGACGCGCTGGTTCAGGAGGATCTGGAAAACGGCAAGCTGATCGCCCTGCTACCTGACTACCAACTTCCATGCCGCCCCATGCACCTGCTTTACGCCCAGGATCGCTACCGCTCGCCGAAGCTACGCAGTTTTGTCGACTATGTCGTGGAGTTGTGGGGTCGGTCTGTTTGAAGGTCGTCGCCGATAGCGGCCCCAGCGTCCATGGCACCGCGCTGTCTCGCGGCAACCAGGGACCCTGTAGGAGTGAGCTTGCTCGCGATAGCGTCGGTTCAGGCGATAAATTCGTCGACCAAAAAACCGAATCGCGAGCAAGCTCACTCCTACAGGTCCAGCATCTGCCTGACACATCGCTAGGTCGCACACCACATGAAATATCTGTAGGAGCGCACGAGCAACGCGAGGCCGCGATGGCGGTGTGTCAGGCAAACCGTCATCGCTGGCCTCGTAACCTCGGTGAGCTCCTACAGGTCCAGCATCTGCCTGACACATCGCTAGGTCGCACACCACTGAATTATCTGTAGGAGCGCACGAGCACCGCGAGGCCGCGATGGCGGTGTATCAGGCAAACCGTAATCGCTGGCCTCGTAACCTCGGTGAGCTCCTACAGGTCCAGCGTCTGCCTGACACATCGCTAGATCGCACAGCACATGAAAATCTGTAGGAGCGCACGAGCACCGCGAGGCCGCGATGGCGGTGTGTCAGGCAGACCGTCATCGCGGACCTCGTAACTTCTGTGAGCTGCAGGCCGACTATTCAATTAATCCCTACCGCGCCGCATCCCCCCATCGATACTCATGAGTAATCTCATCAAGGTGCGTCTTCAATGACTCATCCAGCACAAAATCTGCCGCAGCCAGGGTGTCATCCAGTTGCTCCGGACGACTCGCTCCGATGATTGCCGAAGTGATCACCGGATTGGCCAGCACCCATGCAACAGAGGTAGTGGTCATGGGTTTGCCCGCCTCGTTGAGCAAGGCCTTGAGCCGCTCGATACTCTGGAACTCACGCTCATGCCAGTAGCGCTGCTGATATATCTCCCCCGCCTCGCCCACACTCGCCGTGAAACGACCATCGCTGGGCGTGCGTTCCAGCGCATGCTTGCCGGTCAGCAAACCGCCGGCCAGCGGGTTATAGGGAATGACCGCCAGCCCTTCTTCTTTGGCCAGAGGCAACAACTCGCGCTCGATCTGGCGGAACAACAGGTTGTAGCGTGGCTGAATGGAAACGAAGCGGGTCAGCCTCAGGCAGTCCGCCCTTCCAAGCATCCTCGCCATTCGATAAGCCAGGAAGTTCGACACCCCGATATAACGCGCCTTGCCATGCTTGACGATGATGTCCAGCGCCTCAAGGGTTTCATCCAGCGGAGTCAGCGGGTCATCCATGTGCAATTGATAAATATCGACATAGTCGGTGTTCAATCGTTTGAGCGAAGCTTCAATGGCATCGAGCAGGTGCTTGCGCGAATTACCCTTATTCCAGGCCGCAGGTCCCATGGGGCCACTGGCCTTGGTGGCGAGGATGAAGCGATCGCGTTTACCTTTGATCCAGCTGCCAACCACTTCCTCCGTTCGCCCCACTGCATCGAATTTGGCACCGAGTGGGTAAACGTCCGCCGTGTCGATGAAGTTCACCCCGGCGTCCGTGGCGTGATCAATGATTCGGTGTGAAACCTGAGCGTCAGTCTGCAAGCCAAAGGTCATGGTTCCCAGACACAGCCGGGAAACACTGAGGCCTGTCCGGCCGAATTGACGATATTGCATGCTGCTTCTCCTTCGGGCTTCGAAAACTCAAGCCCCTGAGGATAGCCGTGCAAGATGCTGCTGTGGGGACCGCTCATCAAGCCTGACCAAATGAGGGGTGTTCAGTGTCCAGAAGCCCTGGGGATAAGAAAAGTTCCAAGTATTCAAGACAAATTATTTCCTGGTTTGAAATTGCACTGCTACGCTTTTTCCTGACCCTCAATCGGGGAATCCCTAGTAAACACAGGTAATGGACACCCCCAAAACAACACAGGTGCGCCAACTCACCCTCGAATGAAGCAGTCGTCGTCAAATCGTCTGACGATTGACGCCATTAATGTGACTAAAGTCTCAGTCGTGTTTGCAGATAACAAAGTATTCGCCATTTCTCCTTATTGAGTCGTTCAAGGATCGAACCATGCTGCAGAGCCAAACCGGTAGTTCTCCTGTTCAAGGTCGCCAGACGCTCTTCCTGTGGTTTCCACTGGTGCCTGCTGCTGCAGGATGTGCCGCGCTGTTACTGTCGGCCTCTACCCAATTGAACATGGGTTTGAGTGCCGCCGTACTGGCTGTGGGTGTTGCCACGGGGCTGTTCGCGGCGGCCAGTCAAAACCGGAAACTGCAGACCATTGCCATCGCTGCGGGCTTGCAACAACAGCAAACTGCAAATAGCGCATCGCTGAAATCCAGCGCGCAGATCAATGAAGTCCTGCTGGGCGCTATGCCCATCTGGGCCAAGCAAGTCGAAAGCTCACGAGAGCAGACCGAAACCGCCATCGTCACCCTGACCGGGCGCTTCACGGGCATCTCTTCGCGCCTGCAGGAAACGGTTCATGCGTCGCAACATGCGGCGGGTGATCTTGGCGGTCAGAGTGGCGATGGTGCGCTGCAAGTACTCGCGCAAAGCGACAGCGATCTGGTGCAGGTCATCGATTCTCTCAAGGCCACGCAGACCAGCCGTGACGAAACCCTGGCTCAGGTTCGCAACCTCACTGCTTACACCGGTGAATTGCGCACGATGGCCGCCGACGTCGCAGCCATCGCCGCACAAACCAACCTGCTGGCACTCAACGCAGCCATTGAAGCGGCCCGCGCGGGCGAAGCCGGGCGCGGTTTTGCGGTGGTCGCCGACGCCGTGCGCAGCCTGTCGAGCAAGTCAAGTGAGACCGGTCAGCAGATGTCCGCCAAGGTCGACATCATCAACAGCGCCATCAACCAACTGGTGCAGGCCGCTTCCAGTGGCGCGGACCAGGACAGCAACTCGGTAGCGAACTCCGAGAACACTATTCAGCGAGTACTGGAGCGCTTCAAGAGCGTGACCGAGCGCCTCGCCGAGTCCGCCGAAATGCTTCAACGGGAAAGCTTCGGTATCCGTGACGAAATGACTGAAGTACTGGTCAGCCTGCAATTTCAGGATCGGGTCAGCCAGATACTGGTTCATGTGCGTGACAACATTGACGACCTGCACGCCCATCTGCAGCAGGCGACGCAGGCACCTGACCAGGCCGTGGCGATTGATGCACGCAGCTGGCTCGCGCGTATGGAAGCGACCTACGCCACCGACGAGCAGCGCAATACGCACCACGGCAGCAGCGCCGGACAACAGAATTCACAAGAAATAACCTTTTTTTAGGAGAGCCACATGGCTAAAAACATACTGGTCGTCGACGACTCCAGCAGCGTTCGACAAGTGGTCGGCATCGCCCTGAAAAGCGCAGGTTATGACGTTATCGAAGCGAGCGATGGCCGTGACGCCCTGAGCAAGCTCACCGGGCAGAAAGTGCACCTGATCATCAGCGACGTGAACATGCCAAACATGGACGGCATCACCTTCGTCAAAGAGGTCAAGAAGCTGCCGAACTACA
Organism: Pseudomonas quasicaspiana; assembly: GCF_021147825.1. Lineage (NCBI taxonomy): Bacteria > Pseudomonadati > Pseudomonadota > Gammaproteobacteria > Pseudomonadales > Pseudomonadaceae > Pseudomonas > Pseudomonas quasicaspiana. The sequence continues at coordinate 7,984 of NZ_JAGTPI010000070.1, read as the reverse complement.
AGTTCACCCCGATCATCATGCTGACCACCGAATCTCAGGAATCGAAAAAAATGGAAGGCCAGGCAGCAGGCGCAAAAGCCTGGGTGGTCAAGCCGTTCCAGCCAGCACAAATGCTCGCGGCTGTTTCCAAGCTGATTCTGCCCTGATTGCCTGCTACTTGATGCCTGATACCAGGAGGTTGTGATGCCGCTTGCATGTGAAATTCTCAATGACACGGCACACGTGAACATCGACGGTGAGCTGACGATTTACACCGCCTCGGACTTGTCCGCTCAGTTGCTTCCGCGACTGGGCGCAACGCCGCAGATGCAGATCGATCTTTCGCAGATCACCGAAATGGACGGCGCAGGCTTGCAACTGCTGATCATGGTTACCCGCGAGGCCTCGAAGGCCGGGACGGCACTGACCCTGACCGGGCATAGCAATGCGGTACTGGAAACCCTGCAACTGAGTGGTATGGGCCCGTCGGTTTGACTACCGACTCGCCCGGCTGCTGCAGCTGACATCACCAAAGGGAACTGAGCGTGAGCATTAATCTCGACCAGGCATTACAAACGTTCATCGTCGAGGCTCGCGAGCTGTTGGAGGCGATGGAAGAGTCATTGCTGCAACTGGAAAGCGAACCCGGCGATGCCGACGCGATTGGCGCCATCTTCCGGGCAGCGCACACTATCAAAGGCTCGGCGGGTCTGTTCGGGCTCGACCCGATTGTCAGCTTTACGCACATCGTCGAAGACGTGTTGGACCGACTGCGCGAAGGCAGTGTTTCAGCCGACGCAGGCCTGATAGCGGTGCTGCTGAAATCCGGCGATCACATGCTCGAACTGATTGATGTCGTCGCCAGTCAGGGCGGCCAGCTGCAAGCTCCGGCACTGGCTCGTGAAGCCGAACTGCGTAAAAGCCTTCAGGCTTATCAGGCCCCTGCGAATGTCAGCAACGATGAGCTGGAAGTCATTCCGGACGCTGAAGTCCACGCCGAACAGACCCATGCCGTGCTTTGGCATATTTCCCTGCGCTTCGGTCACGACGTGTTTCGCAATGGCATGGACCCTTTGTCGTTCCTGCGTTTCCTGAACACGCTGGGTGAGATCGTCACGGTGCAGACGCTGACCGACAACTTGCCAACACTGGAAGCCTGGGATGCAGAGTCTTGCTATCTGGGCTTCGAAATCGACTTCTATTCCAGTGCGACCCACGCCGCCATCAACGAAGTCTTTGATTTCGTGCGCGAAGACTGTCTCGTTGAAATCACTAAAGCCGACACTGAGAGTCAGCAGGACTGCTCGGGCACTGAACTGATGTCTCAGGCATCAACCATCGCTGAGCAAGGCACCGATATGGTTGCCATGGGCGAGTTGCTGGAAGATCAGCGCTCCGTGCCACGCGTGCCGGCCAACGCCTCCAGTGAAAAACAGCTTTCCAGCGACAAGCCTGCCGAGAGCAAAGGCAAAGATGGCCGCTACGTCCGGGTCAACGCCGACAAACTCGACGAACTGATCAATCTGGTCGGTGAACTGGTGATCGCCAGTGCGGGCGCTACCCTGCTCGCCCGTACGTGCGACAACGATCCGTTACAAGAGTCCACCTCGACAGTTTCCGGGCTGGTAGAAGAAATTCTCGACGGAGCGTTGCGTCTGCGCATGATCCCCATTGGCGACACCTTCAACCGGTTCCGCCGTGTTGTGCGGGATGTCAGCCAGGAACTGGGCAAAGACATCGACCTGATCATCAGCGGTGCCGAAACTGAACTGGACAAAACCGTTGTCGAGAAAATCGGCGACCCTCTCATGCACCTGCTGCGAAACTCCATGGATCATGGCATTGAAAGCGCCGAGGCGCGCCTTGCTGCGGGTAAGCCTGCCAAGGGCCATCTGCACCTCAATGCCTACCATGATTCGGGCAGCATCGTCCTGGAAATTGCCGACGATGGCGCCGGGCTGAATCGCGACCGGATTTTGGAAAAAGCCCAGGAACGCGGCCTGATAGCCCCCGGCGCGACGCTGACCGATCAGGAAATCTACAACCTGATTTTCGAACCGGGCTTCTCCACGGCCCAGGCGGTCACCAACCTCTCAGGGCGTGGCGTCGGCATGGACGTGGTCAAGCGCAACATTACCCTGCTGCGCGGCACGGTCGATCTGGACAGTAAACCGGGGCAAGGCACCGTCATACGCATTCGTTTGCCGCTGACGCTGGCCATTATCAACGGCTTCCTCGTCGGTATCGGTCAATCCACCTACGTGATCCCGCTGGACATGGTCCAGGAGTGCATCGAACTCAGCGAGGACGACCGTCAGATCAGCCGCGAACAGGGTTATCTGGACCTGCGCGGTGAAGTGCTGCCCCTGGTGTATCTGCGTGACCACTTCTACCACGACGGTCCTGCCGCTCGCCGCCAGAATGTGGTGGTGGTGCGTTACGCCGATCACAAGGCGGGACTGGTTGTAGACGACCTGTTGGGTGAATTCCAGACCGTGATCAAACCGTTGGGCAAGCTGTTCGGCGCACTGCGCGGCATCAGCGGCTCAACCATTCTGGGCAGCGGCGCCGTCGCATTGATTCTCGATGTTCCGGCTTTGCTCAGCCAGATCGTACACCTCGAAACACGCTACACCGCTAATCCAGCCCAATCGCCAGCCACTGCCCGTTGATGCATCCGCATTTCCATGGAGGTAACACCCGATGAAATGGTTTTACGATCTGAAGATCGCCACGAAGTTGATCGCGTCATTTCTCACGGTGCTCGCCCTCACCGCAGTCATGGGCGTTTTTTCCATCATTCAGCTGGGTCAAGTGAATGACACCGCCAGTGACATTCGCGATAACTGGATGCCGTCCATGCGTGCGGCGTCCGCCATGCGCTTCCAGGCGGCCAATTACCGCCTCAAGGAAAACCGCCACATCAGCACCGAATCCACTCAGGAAAAAACGACCGCAGAGCAAGAAGCGGCGGAAGCGAGGAAGCAGTTTGAGAGCCGGGTCGCGGTCTATGAAAAACTCATTTCCGGGCCGGATGAACGCCAGCTTTTCGACACGATGATGTCTGACTGGGCCGCTTATCTGACCGTCAGCAAAAACGTGCTGGCCCTTTCCATGCAGGGTGCAGAAGCCGATGCACGTGCTCTGTTGCGGGGTGAGTCGAAACGTACTTTTGACCTGGTGACAGCAGACCTGCAGAAAATGGTCGAGTTCAACGACGCCGGTGCTGAAAAAGCCAATGTGCTGGGTAATGAGCTGTACGCAACCGCGCGGATTTCGATCATCGCAGTGTTGATCTCGGCGCTAATCGTCGGCCTGGGTCTGGCGTTATTTATCTCGCGAGTCATTTCCCGCCCATTGAAAGAAGCGGCGATTGTTGCCGAACAACTGGCCGAAGGTAATCTTAACGTCCATATCAACCCCGGCTCGAAAGACGAAACCGGCATGGTGATCAACGCCATGCAAAACATGGTCGGCAAGCTCTCGCACATCATCGGTGAAGTGCGTAACGCCGCCGATAATCTGGCCAGCGCCTCTGAAGAAGTGAGTGCAACCGCTCAGTCCATGAGCCAGGCCACCAGCGAACAAGCGGCCAGCGTGGAAGAGACCAGCGCCTCCATCGAGCAGATGAGCGCCAGCATCAACCAGAACACCGAAAACGCCAAAGTCACTGACGGCATGGCCAGCAAGGCTGCCAAGGAAGCCACCGATGGTGGTGAGTCCGTGCAGCAGACCGTTGTGGCCATGAAAAAAATTGCCCAGCGTATCAGCATCATTGACGACATCGCCTATCAAACCAACCTGCTGGCCCTCAACGCGGCCATCGAAGCAGCGCGTGCAGGTGAGCACGGCAAAGGTTTCGCAGTAGTTGCCGCTGAAGTGCGCAAACTCGCGGAACGCAGTCAGGTCGCAGCACAGGAAATTGGCGAGCTGTCGTCCAGCAGCGTCGACATGGCAGAGAAAGCCGGGAACCTGCTCAACGAAATGGTCCCGTCGATCAACAAAACCTCGGATCTGGTTCAGGAAATCAGCGCCGCCTCCGAAGAACAGGCAGCCGGTGTCGCACAGATCAACACGGCAATGACCCAGCTCAACTCGGTCACTCAGCAAAACGCGTCGAGCAGCGAAGAACTGGCTGCCACCGCTGAAGAGATGAGCAGCCAGGCTGAGCAACTGCAACAGGCCATGAGCTTCTTCACCCTGGACGCTGCGCCGAAAGCCGCCAGCCAGCCAGCGAAGTTCGATAACTCTTCAGGCACTACAAGCCGCAAGCCCTCTCGCCCGGCTCCACAAGCGCCGCAGAAGTCGTTTGCGTACAACATGGCAAGCACTCCGGATGAATCCGAATTCACTCGATTCTGAGCGGATCCAACCACTCGCTTGTCATGAAGGAGACAGACATGGGCGCAATCGCTACGACACGACAAAACGTGACGGTCGTTGAGGAACAGGAGCAGTACCTGACGTTCATGCTCGGCACCGAGATGTTCGCCATCGGGATCCTTGGCATCAAAGAAATCATCGAGTACGGCAATCTTACTGTCGTGCCGATGATGCCGGCCTTCGTCCGCGGGGTGATCAACCTGCGCGGCGCGGTGGTCCCGGTAGTGGACCTGTCGGCACGCTTTGGCCGCCCCAACTCGACGATTACCCGTCGCAGTTGCGTGGTCATCATCGAAGCCAATACAGCGGACGGCCAGTCACAGGACATCGGCCTCCTGGTGGACACCGTGTCAGCGGTGATGGACATCCCCGCTTCGCAAATCGAACCGCCACCGAGCTTCGGAGCAAAGATTCGTGCCGATTTCATCAGCGGTATGGCCAAGGTCGATGGCAAGTTCGTCATCGTCCTGGAAGTTGATCAGGTGCTGTCTATCGACGAAATGTCGAGTCTGGCCGCAGTCGATCAGATTCCGGCCATCGAAGCCGAACAACGCTGATCCGGGACGGCAGATATCGTGAACGGAACAGTGCTCAACGACAGGGAATTCAGTCAGTTTCAGTCCTGGCTGTACGGAGCCGCGGGCATCAGCCTGTCACCTGCGAAAAAAGCGCTGGTGGCGGGCCGCTTGTTCAAGCGCCTCAAGCACTATGAGCTGGAAAGCTACGGCGAATACTTCAAGCTGATCATGAGCGGCCAGCGCAGCGACGAACTTCAGGTTGCGCTGGATTTGCTCACCACCAATGAAACCTATTTCTTCCGTGAGCCCAAACACTTTGATTTTTTACGCCAGCAGGTATTGCCCAAAGCAACGCCGGGCAAGACTTTTCGGGTGTGGAGTGCAGCAAGCTCCTCAGGCGAAGAACCTTACAGTCTGGCAATGACCCTGGCCGAAAGCCTTGGCACCACGCCGTGGGAAATTATCGGCTCGGATATCAGCAGCCAGGTGCTTGCCAAGGCCCGTGCCGGGCATTACCCCATGGAGCGCGCCACCAACCTGCCCCAGCCCCTGCTGCACAAGTATTGCCTCAAAGGTATCGGTAAACAGCACGGTACTTTTCTGGTGGACCGTGGGTTGCGCAACCGGGTCAACTTTATTCAGGTCAATCTAAATGAGGCTCTGCCGGAACTCGGCGAGTTCGACGTGATCTTTTTACGTAACGTGATGATTTATTTTGACCAGGAGACAAAGATCAAGGTTGTTGCCCGTCTGTTCCCTCGCCTCAAGTCCGGTGGGTATTTCATTGTCAGCCACTCTGAAAGCCTCAACGGCGTCAGCGATGCATTGAAACTGGTAGCACCCTCGATCTATCGCAAACCATGACTACCACCGTTGATGAAGTCTTTCTGGCGCCGGGCGATTTCCACTTCGCGACAAGCCCTACCCGCATACGCACGATCCTCGGGTCCTGCGTTGGCATCACATTCTGGCATCCGGTGCGCAAGATTGGCGCTATGTGCCACTTCATGCTGCCAACCCGGACCCACCGATGCGGCGTGCTGAACGGTAAATACGGTGACGAGGCGATCGAGATGTTTCTCGAGTACGCCAAGGCACACCGTACGGCGCCGGAAGACTATCAACTCAAGTTGTTCGGGGGCGGCGAGATGTTCCCCCACCATAAGCGCGGCGTGCATTACAGTGACGTTGCGCGGATGAACGTCCGTGCGGCACTGGAGCTTGCCAACAGACATGATCTGGATCTGATTGCACAGGACATGGGCAGTACGGGCTACCGCAACGTCATTTTCGACCTGTGCAACGGACATGTCTGGGTCAGACACAAACCAATAAGGACAACCACGGAACATGGCCACGAAAAAAATAAACGTACTGCTAGTCGATGATTCGGCGGTAGTTCGTCAAGTTCTGCTGGCCATCCTCAACGACACGCCTGATATCCATGTGATGGGCGCTGCATCGGACCCGATCTTCGCCATGGAAAAACTGGCCAAAGAATGGCCGGACGTGATCGTGCTGGACGTGGAAATGCCCCGCATGGACGGCATTACCTTCCTGAAGAAAATCATGAGCGAGCGTCCTACTCCGGTGGTCATCTGCTCCTCGCTCACCCAGAAAGGCGCCGAAACCAGCCTGCAGGCGATGTCAGCCGGTGCGGTGGAAGTCATCACCAAGCCCACTACCGGGTTAAAGAATTTTTTGCTGGAGTCTGCGGCGGAACTGGTCGGTGCAATTCGTGCGGCAGCCAACGCCAATGTCAAAAACCTTGGCCGACGAGCAGCAGCGCCAGTACTGACACCTGCGACACGCTTGAGCGCCGATGCCATTCTGCCTGCCGCGCAGGGTCACGCCATGGCCCAGACCACCGAACGCATCGTCGCACTGGGCACCTCCACCGGTGGCACTCAGGCCCTGGAAGCAGTGCTGACCGCCCTGCCCCGCGTCTGTCCGGGCATCGTTATCGTGCAGCACATGCCGGAGAAATTTACCGCGTCCTTTGCCGAACGTCTTAACGGTCTCAGCCAGATTGAAGTACGCGAGGCAAAGAATAACGACCGCATCCTGCCAGGCCTTGCGCTCATCGCGCCGGGCGGCAAACACATGATGGTCACCCGCAGTGGCGCGTTTTACCACGTACAAGTGGTGGATGGTCCGCTGGTAAATCGTCATCGCCCGTCAGTGGACGTGCTGTTTCGCTCAGTCGCCAGATTCGCTGGCAAGAACGCCACCGGCATCATCATGACCGGCATGGGCGATGATGGCGCCCGCGGCCTGAAGGAAATGCTGGACGCTGGCAGCTCGACCGTCGCTCAGGATGAAGCAACCTGCGTGGTGTTCGGCATGCCCAAGGAAGCGATCAAACTGAATGCCGCGCAACGCATCATGCCTCTACACGACATCCAGCACGCAATCCTGCACAAATAGCGTTTTTCTAATACCTTGATGCGGTTTTGCAGCTTGCTCTGTGGGGCGCGGTCTACGATGCTGTTTGCAGACTGTCAGGCCGCCCTACGCCGCCTCGGGTCGTCACGGGAGAACAACAAATGAAAACCGTCGCACAACTGCTCAAGCTCAAGGCGTCTTCTAATCAGAAAGTCCACACCATCTCCCCTCACCAGATGGTGCTCGATGCGCTCAGGCTCATGGCCGAGAAAAACATCGGCGCGCTGCCTGTGGTCGACAATGGCAAGCTGGTAGGCGTAGTCAGCGAGCGCGACTACGCGCGCAAGATGGTCCTTCAGGGCCGCTCCTCGGTGGGCACCCCGGTCAGCGCGATCATGAGCAGCAAAGTCATCACCGTCGACTCCCAACAGAGCGTCGAAGCCTGCATGGGCATCATGACCGACAGCCACCTGCGCCACCTTCCGGTTGTGGAAAACGGCGAATTGCTGGGATTGCTGTCCATCGGTGACCTTGTCAAAGAGGCCATAGACGAGCAGGCCAGCCTGATTAAGCAACTGGAGCAATACATTCGCGGGGATTGATGCCTGCGCGCAATCTCACGGCGAATAATGACCCTGTAGGAGCGCACGAACACCGCGAGGCCGCGATAGCGTTCTGCCTGACACACCGCCATCGCGGCCGCGCGGTGCTCGTGCGCT
>NZ_JAGTPI010000006.1:0-174103 GCF_021147825.1 Pseudomonas quasicaspiana | reverse complement strand
CAGCACCCTGGTCACTGAAATCGACACCGTCGAGTCGTCGGTCAACTGGGCCCTGGGTGCCAACCTGGAAAACCTGACCCTCACCGGCAGCGATAACCTGAACGGCACTGGCAACGCTCTGGCCAACGTGTTGATCGGCAACGCCGGGAATAACGTCCTCAACGGCGGTGCAGGCATCGACACTCTGAAAGGCGGCGATGGCAACGACACTTTCGTGCTCGACCAGTTTGCCGAACTGGCACTGCTCGAAGAGTTGAGCAATCAGGGCTCCGACACCCTGAACATCAGTTTCGCCGCCACAGCGATCAACAACACCGTGGACCTGAGCAATACCAACCTGCGTAACGTGGAAAATGTCACGTTACTGGGTGCGGGGTTGTTCAGTGTGATCGGTAACGATCAGAACAACATCCTCGTCGGCAATGCCTTCGCCAACACCCTCAATGGCGGTGCAGGCGACGACACTCTTAACGGCGGCGCCGGGATCGACACGCTGATCGGTGGCACCGGCAACGATACGTACCTCGTCGATAACATCGGCGACAAGATTACCGAACTCGACGGCGAAGGCCACGACACCGTGCAAACCACGGTCACCTATACCCTCAGCAATTTTGTCGAAGACGGACAAGCGCTGGGCGCGGCCACCATCAACCTCACGGGTAATGACGAAGGCAACACCCTGACCGGCAACAACGCCGCCAACGTTCTTGATGGTAAAGCGGGGGCCGACACACTAATCGGTGGCCTGGGCAATGACACTTATATAGTCGACAACATCGGTGACGTGGTAGTTGAAACCAGCGCACTACTCACCGAGATCGACACCGTTCAGGCATCAATCAGCTACACGCTAGGCGCTAATGTCGAAAACCTGACCCTCACCGGCAGCGACAGCCTCGACGGCATTGGTAACGCACTGAACAACCGCATTACCGGCAACAGCGGCAGCAACCGTCTGGACGGCGGCGCGGGCATCGACACCATGACCGGCGGCCTCGGTAACGACACCTACGTGGCCGATAACCTCAAGGACGTGATCGTCGAAACAAGCACCCTGCCCACTGAAATCGACACTGTCGAGTCGTCGGTCAACTGGGCCCTGGGTGCCAACCTGGAAAACCTGACCCTCACCGGCAGCGATAACCTCAACGGCACCGGCAACGCCCTGACCAACGTGTTGATTGGCAACGCCGGGAATAACATCCTCAACGGCGGTGCGGGCATCGACACTCTGAAAGGCGGCGATGGCAACGACACTTTCGTACTCGACCAGTTTGCCGAACTGGCACTGCTCGAAGAGCTCAGCAATCAAGGCACCGACACCCTGAATATCAGTTTCGCCGCCACAGCGATCAACAACACTGTGGACCTGAGCAACACCAACCTGCGAAACGTGGAAAACGTCACGTTACTGGGTGCGGGGTTGTTCGGTGTGATCGGTAACGATCAGAACAACATCCTCGTCGGCAATGCCTTCGCCAACACCCTCAACGGCGGTGCAGGCGATGACACTCTTAACGGAGGCGCCGGGATCGACACGCTGATCGGCGGCACCGGCAACGATACGTACGTCGTCGATAACATCGGCGACAAGATTACCGAACTCGACGGCGAAGGCCGTGACACCGTGCAAACCACGGTCAGCTACACACTAAGCGATTTTGTTGAAGACGGTGTCTTGCTGGGAGCTGCGGCGATCAATCTGACTGGCAGCAATCAGGACAACACCCTCACCGGCAACAACGCCGCCAATATCCTGGATGGCAAAGCCGGTGCCGACACCCTGATCGGTGGCCTGGGTAATGACACCTACATCGTCGACAACATCGGCGACGTGGTCGTCGAAACCAGCGCACTGCTCACCGAGATCGACACCGTACAGGCATCTATCAGCTACACGCTGGGCGCTAATGTCGAAAACCTGACCCTCACCGGCAGCGACAGCCTCGACGGCACCGGCAACGCACTGAACAACCGCATTACCGGCAACAGCGGTAGCAACCGTCTGGACGGTGGCCTTGGCATCGACAACTTGACCGGCGGCTTGGGCAACGACACTTATGTGGTCGACAACCTCAAGGACGTGGTCGTCGAAACCAGCACCCTGGTCACTGAAATCGACACCGTCGAATCCTCAGTCAACTGGACTCTGGGCGCCAATCTGGAAAACCTGACCCTCACCGGCAGCGATAACCTCAACGGCACCGGCAACGCCCTGATCAACACCATGACCGGCAACTCGGGGAATAACATCCTCAACGGTGCCGCGGGTAACGACATGCTGGATGGAGGCGATGGCAACGATCATCTGATCGGCGGCCTGGGCACTGATACGCTCACGGGCGGATCAGGTGCAGACACATTCGTCTTCAATCTGTTGAGTGAGCTTGGATTGGGTGACAAACGTGACGCCATCACCGACTTCAACAGTGCTCAGGGGGACAAGATCGATCTGAGCAAACTGGACGCCAATGTCCTCTTGGGAGGTATCAACCCGTTTACCTTTATTGGTGCGGCAGAATTCACCGGCGCCGGGCAACTGCGTTTTGTCGATGAAGTGCTGTCAGGCAACATCAACGGCAACCTGAACAATGATTTTGAGATCCATCTGGTGGGCGTCACTGCCCTCACGGCGAACGATTTCGTCTGATCCAGGCGCTCAGGAGCCCACACTGATCAATCCGGAGTAATCCTCAGGAACACGATACCCTCCTGAAAGTGAAAGCTCCGGATAGCACATTGATGAGTTGTGTATGAGTTACAGGATCGGAGCGTCGTCTAAACCTTAGCTCAACAGGCCAAGTTCCTGTGCCCGGGCTACGGCCTGGGTTCGGCGCTCGACCCTAAGTTTGCCATTGATGTGGCTGGCGTGGGTCTTGACGGTGTGCAGCGAAATAAAGAGCTGATCACTGATCTCCTGATTCGAGCAACCCTGGGCGATCAACTGCAGGACGCTTAACTCCCGTGCGCTCAGGGTGTCCCTGGCAGACAAGGTCTCAGTGCTTTCTTTGAGCTGGGTGCAGGCCAACATAGGCAGCCTTTCCAGGAGTGCATCGCGCACCGCACAAGGGGCGAACTGCAGCAGTTGCTCGCGTAACCAGCCAGGGTGATGCTCAATCAGCTCATGAAACGGCAACAACGCCCCGCCCGTTGCTGCGCGCAAACTCTGATCCAGTAAAGCGCGGGCCTTAGCCTCGTCGCCGGTGCCAATAAACAACAACATCTGCTGGATCAATGCCGTCAGGTTCAGAAGTTGACCATCGACGCTACGAGCATGAATCTCCAGTTGGTTAAGGCGTTGGGTGCAAGCGTCGACCTTCCCCTGAACTCGCTCAAGTGCAGCGCACTGCAACTCGACATAATGCGGAAGTTGCGGATGGCACTCAGGTGAGGACGCTGGCGTATCGCCGCTGTAGGTCTGGGTCAACCGCAGCAACCAGGCTTCTGCCAGATCGAATCGGCCTTGCGCCAACCACAACTCGCACTTGACCAGCGTGATCATCGCCAGATAGTAAATCGATGGCACATCCCAGATATGCATCAGCCGCTCAGCTTCGGAAAGCTCCGCAAATGCCTCGGCAAAACGCCCTTCTCGCCCCAACAACCCCGCAACCGCGCAATGGCCGATCAACACGCTGATGTCTCGACATGCCCGCGCTTCGGCAAGACCGGCCAGTAGCTGCACGCGTCCGGTCTCATCCTGCATGCGCAGGGTCAATAAATAGCCTTCATAAAGCGTGAGTCGCGCACGAACGGCGTACAAGCGTTGCGCAGACAATCCCCTCAGACGGTGTAGCCCGTGGCGAACCTCATCAAGCGCACGCAAAATTTCACCCCGAGCCTGCAACGCACGGGCGCGATCATAATGGGCGAGGGCTTCGAACAGCGGATTGGCGACCCGCTGCGCCAGCTCAAGCGCGTCACGATTTAAGGCTCGAGCACGCCACAAGTCACCTTCGGCAATTGCCAGATTGGCCAGGGTCGACAAGCACATCAAGCGTTGGCCATAACGTTTGCGCGGCAGGCTGAGCAATGCCTCGCTGCAATAACGCTGAGTCTTTTCAGTATCACCTCGCCCGCGAGCAATGATCCCGCTCAGGGCCAGCCACTGCGCGAGCATTGATTCTTGCGCCGTGGCAGAAGGTGCCGGCAGAAAACGACTGAGATGTTCGGCCAATTCTTCGGCGGCATCAAGTTGACACGCCAGCCCCAGCGCCCAGGCGTACAACACAATCAGTCTCGGCGTACTGATCAGCAGGCTGTCGGGCAAATCCATCTTCCAGCGTAACAACATGCCGACGTTCTGCTCAGCCAGCAGTTGCTCTTCGGAAAGGTTCTGGACCAGATTGGCGGCGACGTCCAGGTGCCCGGCCCGCAGCGCCTGCTCGACAGCTTCATCCAATAAGCCCTGTTCGCTGAACCAGCGGCAGGCATTAAGGTGCAGACGGTTTTGTTGGGGGCCGTCCTGAGCCTTGGCGCGCAGCAGATCGGAAAACAGGTGGTGATAACGGTACCAACGACCGTGCTCATCCAGCGGTACCAGAAATACCTGATGCGCCTGCAAATAACCCAGCAATTGAGCGCTGTCATGGCTGTCCCTGACGGCATCGCACAGCTCGACGCAAAAACGCTCCAGGCATGCAGTGTCATACAGAAAAGCCTGCACATCGTCGGGCAAGCTATCGATGACTTCTTCAAGCAAATAGTCGCGTATCAGCCCTTCACCGCCATGCAGCGCTTGTGACAACTCGTTATCAGTCCCCTCTCCAGATGCCGCCAGCAACCAGAAGCGCAGCCCGGCCACCCACCCCTCGCTGCGCTCGATGAGGCTCTGCAGCGCATCGGCTTCGAGCGAGTGGCTACGCGCACCCAACAGGGATAAAGATTCAGAATGCGTCAGACGCAAGTCGTGTTCGTTAAGCTCTACTAATTGCCGCGACAGCCGCAGACGCGCCAGATGCCACTCGGGGCGCTGGCGACTGGTGACCATGATGATCAATCCGGCAGGCAGGTGATTGAGGAAAAACTGCAGACAGCGATCCAGCACGGGCCCTTGGGCCAAATGGTAATCGTCCAGCACCAGCAATACTGGCTTGCCCAGCATCAGGTGCATCGACAGCTCATCAAGCAGACCATCGAGCCACTCTTCAAAAGCGAAGGGCTGATGACGCTGACGCATCTTCAATAAACCCAGGGCCTGAGCGCCCAGCTGTGGGAAGAACTGTTGCAGCGCTGCCAGCAAACGCTCCAGAAAACGCCCCGGATCGCTGTCACGCGGACTCAAACCCAACCATGCACTTTGCCAGTCCTCGGGTAGATTCTGGCAGAACTCGATAGCCACTGAGCTCTTGCCGAAACCGGCAGGCGCACTGATCAAGAGCAGCCGTCCGGATAAACCGGCAGCCAATCGTGTACAGAGACGGTTACGAGGTACGTAGCCGTCAGGCAAGGGTGGCCGGAAGAGTCGTCCTTCCAGCGCGGGGACCACGTTGCCTGCGAACGCTTGCAAACGGGACAAATCAGTCATGGCCGGCTCTTGATCGGCTAGGCGAATGCTCTGGAGACTAGCCGGTAAGTCAGCTGTTTTGAAGGTTGCGCGGGAAAAGACTGTAACAATTTCCCTACAATCATTGACTCGAATACACAGCCATAAAAAAGCCCCGCACAAGGGGCTTTAGAGGAATCGATCTGTAGGAGCCAACTTGTTGGCGAGACGTCGGACCTGCGCAACCAGACATTTCGTCTCGCCAACAAGTTGGCTCCTACAAAAATCTATTGCCGCGTTATCAGCGAACACCCTCCTGACGCAACGCATTCGGTGTGAACTCACTGGTAGTCGCAGTAAAGCCGAAGTCGTAGGCCCTCTTCTCTTCGTTCTTCATGCCCAGCGCCAGATAGCGGCCCGATTGCAGGTCGTATATGGCTTCCAGGGCATACCACGGCACTTGTTTGTCGTAGTAGTTCTCGGCATGAGCTTCAGCAACACGCCACAGTTGACCACGACCGTCGTAGTGGTCAATGACCGCGGCTTGCCAGGTATCTTCATCAACGAAGAAATCACGCTTGGCGTAGATGTGACGCTGCCCTTCCTTCAGGGTTGCGGTGATGTGCCAGACGCGGCGCAACTCGTAGCGTGTCAGGTCCTGATTGATATGCCCTGCCTTGATGATGTCAGCGTACTTGAGCTTCGGATCGTCCAGTTTGTAGCTGTTGGCAGCGATGTACATTTCCTGCTTGCCGACCAGCTTCCAGTCATAGCGATCCGGTGCGCCGTTGAACATGTCCAGATTGTCGGATGTGCGCAAGCCATCAGCGGCGGTGCCCGGTCCGTCATAAGAAACCTGCGGAGCGCGGCGGACCCGACGTTGCCCTGCGTTATAGAGCCAGGCAGAACGCGGTTCGGCTACCTGATTGAGGGTTTCGTGGACCAGCAGCACGCTACCGGCCAGACGCGCTGGCGCAGTGACTTCCTGCTTGAAATAGAACAATACGTTGCCGGGATTCTTCGGATCGTAGTCCTTCATTTTGTCGCGGAATACAAACTGATCACTGAAATATACCAGGCTGTATGAACCGTTCGGCTGCGGCGTTGCCTGTGTCACCAGACGCTTCACGCTACCGCCACGATAACGCCCAATGTGGTTCCAGATGACTTCGGTAGCACTCTGAGGAATCGGGAACGGTACCGCTGTATCGAAGTTTTCCACACCATTGCCACCCCCTACGAGCTTGGCATTGGTGGCATTTCTCTTGATGGCAGCCGACACGTCATCCGGAACCGCCGCGCCGCGATGGGACGGGTAGACCGGCATTTTGAAGGTTTCCGGGTAACGTTTGAACATCGCATACTGGCCCGGCGCAAGGTTGGCCTTGTACTGCTCAACGTTAGCGGCGGTGATGGTGAACAGAGGTTTCTCGCTGGCATAGGGGTTGGCCAGGAAGCCTTTGCTGTCCACCGCCCCGGCATTCTTCGGCATCGGGCTCCAGGCAGGAATAGTGTTGCTGGCATTTCCGGCCTTTTCCGCGCCCATTGGCGTCAGCGTAGTGCCCAGCTTTGCAGCTTCGGATTCAGATACAGCAGCCATCACACCAGTCGCCAACAGCGACAAACCCAGCACACCGACCTGCAACAGATTTTTTGTTATTTTCATATTCATCGTCGTCCTGAAAATACCGGGCTCTTAGAAGTTCATGCCAAAGCTGAGCGACACAAAATCGCGATCATCAACCGTGGTGTACTTGCCATCAAAGAAGTTGGTGTACGCGAGAGCCGCTGTGTAAGTGTTCTGATACTCGGCATCCAGTCCCAGACTCACAGCTTTGCGGCCTTCCTCGAAGTTGCCGCCAGGCCCTGGCGAATAGCCTTTGACGTCATGAGACCAGGCGACGTTTGGACGCAGGTTTACTCCGGCAAATACGCTGTTGTAGTCCCAGATGGCGCGAGCGCGATAGCCCCAGGAGTTGGAGGTGGTGAAGCCGTCATCCTCGCAATAGCGGGTAAGGTTGTTTTGTGCTGCGCCAGTGAGCGTACCGGCGTTAAGTGAGGCGCAACGACCATTCGCCAGCGGCCCTGGCCCGTAACTTGGATCACGGCCATAACGAATTTTTGATGTGCTTTCCAGCCCACCGACGTGCGTCCAGCCAACTTCACCCACCAAAGTCAGACGCTCGGCGCCCATGACTTGGTCGAAGAACTGAGTGAATGTGGTCTGCAACTGAGTAATTTCTTTCCGGCGATAACCTTTTTGATCGGTATCGGCACTGCCCTGCAGCGGCGATACGGTAGGGTCCAGAGGGGTGATGCCCGAATACAGGATGTCCGTGGTGTTGATTTGCACCGGAGCATTTGGCCGGTAGCTGAGTTCTCCGCTCCATGCGGTGCCGGTAGGCAGCGTGGTGGAGAAGCTCAAGCCATAGAGATGAATGTCTTCGGGGTATTCGACGTAGTAGCTGGAGTTGGCAGCAACCACGAGCGGCATCAGTTGCTGGACCAGGCCAGGAACCCCGGCCAAAGGCCCAAGTGCAGCGATGAGCCTCGAAGGATCATATGCACCAGCCGGGGCGCCCCTCCCACTGAAAATGGGCGCACGGCTGTGGTAATTCATGAAGTAGGCACCAAACTCAGTGTCCAGAGGCTCGAAGTTATAGTGCATTGCAACGCCGAACTGCCCGCTATCGCGGGCATCGCGATCAGGGCCCCGTCGTACGACTGCACCTTCATCGGGGTTACCCCAGTTCACACCCTGTGAGGCCAATGCATTAAAGACCCCGGCACGCGGACCGGCGGGTAGACCTGCGTTTGCAAGCGAACTGTTCAGCCCGGCCTGACTGCGTAATACCGCAAGATTTCCGGAACATCCATCCGAAATCACATCCGGCTGCGAGAAGAACGTGCCGCAGTTATCGGTAACGGTCTGGTCCCACTCAAGCTGGTAGAAACCTTCTGCCGAGAGGTTCTCAGTGATGCTCTGCGACAGGTAAAACATGTTGACCGGAATCAGGCCTTCCTTGATTTCGGCGCCTGGACGACGGAACGCGGACACGTCGACCGGGTTGATGCTGTTGATGCCGCCCTGGATGAAAGTACTTTCACCCCAACTGACCACTTGCTTACCGAAACGCACCGAACCTGGCTCATCGCCGATGCTGTAGTTGTGATAAACGAAAGCGTCGAGAATCTGCCCACCGGAAGACTTGGCGCCTTCCTTGCGGTTGGAATCGCTGATGTCCTTGAACTCCCGGTTCTCATCTTTGAGTTCAAAGTCATACCAGTATTTGCCGCGCACAAACACGCCGGTGTCGCCGTACTTCAACTCAAGATCGTGAATGCCCTTGAAGATTTTCGAGAACGTTTCACCGCGTTTGAAGTTCAAGTGGCCGTCATCGGATGTCTGCGACAGACCATGCCCGCCGTTGTTCGAACCGATGAGATTCTTGTTGGCATTTTCGGTAGACCAACTGGCGCCCACGGAGAGCGAAGAGTCGAACTTGCCTTCGATTTCGCCGATGTTGAAGCTGACGCCGAAAGCAGGACCGGCGAGCGTAGAAGCGAGACTGACGGCCAAAGGCAGTTTTGCCCGGCGCCAGAACTGGTTTGCTGATGTCATCAACGCTACTCCATGTGTTTTTTATTGTTTTGGCAGTGGTACTGCTAAAAACGGGCAGCCGATCTTTCGAAAGACAGCCCAGCGCTCATCGGGTAACCCGGAAGGTTACAACGATTCGCCTTGTTATTGGTTTTTACGCAGCCCCTGTATCGACTATAGCCAGCCCAACGCACTGCTTGATCCCTCTAAAGTGTGATTTGTACCTTCAAACGCTCTGGGAAGCACTTGTCGGAGGATTCTTTATTGGCCTGCAAGCACTTGCCGATTCCTTGCTCTTGCAGGACCGGCGTTAGCCGGGAGGGCGGCATTGCTGACGGAAGAAATGTAGCGCCCCCATGTCCTCCCGGCTAAAGCCGGTCCTGCAGGATTGCGTAGAAGTTGTCAGAGCGTCGACAAAAAGGCGCTATTGGTACTCTGCCATTCGGCGATGTCCAGGCGCATTCGCTTCTTGTCGAGCTTGCCGACGCTGGTCTTGGGAATTTCAGTAACAACCGCAATCTGATGCGGGATTGCCCACTTGTTGATGTGCCCCAGTTCAACGAAAGGCTTGAGATGCTCTTTCAAATCCCTGGCCTCAACGCTATGCCCTTCACGCAATACCAGCAATGCAAAGGGTCGCTCCCCCCACTGCGGATCCGCGATGCCCACTACCGCGACTTCGCGAACCCCCGGATGGCGACTGCACAAATCCTCCAGCGCCAAAGATGAAATCCATTCACCACCGGTCTTGATCACATCCTTGATTCGGTCGCGGATGTCGATGACACCCATGCTGTCGAGCGTCGCCACATCACCTGTGTGCAACCAGCCGCCGGCCCACATCTCGGCGCCTTTCTGCGGCTCCCGGCAATAACCCTCACTCAACCAGGGCGCACGCAGCACCAACTCACCCATGGTTTCACCGTCAGCCGGGAGGAAATTGCCGTCTTCGTCAACGATTGCTGCGTCTACCAATACGCCAGGCACGCCGGCCTTGATGCGGTAGGTGATGCGCTCGTCTTCGCTACCCGCACGCAATTCGTCATTCAAATGAGCAACCGAAATCAGCGGGCCTGTTTCCGACATGCCATAAGCAGCCGTCAATTGAATACCCCGCGCTTTGGCCGCCTCATAGAGTGTCCGGTTCAGTGAGCTGCCGCCGATGATGATTTTCCAGCCAGCAAAGTCGACGCCCTGCGCGCTTTTCGCGTTGAGTACCATCTGCATGATGGTCGGCACGCAGTGGGAAAAAGTCACCTTCTCCTTGCGCCACAACTCGACCAGAAACTCCGGGTCGTAACGGCCAGGATAAACCTGCTTGACCCCCAGCATGGTCGCCGCATAAGGCATGCCCCAGGCGTGAACGTGAAACATTGGCGTGATAGGCATGTAAACGTCACCGGTATTCAGCAATCCCTCGATGCTGCCTAAACCGGTGGCAAGTCCCAAGGTATGCAGCACCAACTGACGATGGCTGAAGTACACGCCTTTGGGGTTGCCCGTAGTGCCGGTGGTGTAAAAAGTGGTGGCGACAGAGTTTTCGTCAAAGTCTTCGAATTCATACTGGTCGCTCGCCTGGGCCAGCAGCGTCTCGTACTCGCCGATGAGGTTCGGCAACTCGGCGGTCTTCTCGGGCAAGTCCGTCAGCAGCAGGGTTTTCTCGACCGTGGTCAGATGCCCGGCCATTGCTTGATACAGGCCGACGAACTCACTGTTGACCAGCACAAACTTATCGTCGGCGTGGTTCATGGTGTAGGCGATTTGATCAGGCGAGAGCCGCACGTTGATGGTGTGAACCACCGCACCAATCATCGGAATGGCGAACATGCACTCAAGGTAACGGTGGCTGTCCCAGTCCATTACAGCAACTGTATCTCCGGCTTTCACCCCCGCCGCGCTGAGTACGTTTGCCAGCCGACAGACGCGCTCAATCAACACTGGATAGGTGTAGCGGACTGAGTCGCGGTAGACAATTTCCCGGGTTTTTTCGTATCGACTGCCTGACATCAATAGCCGCTTGATCAACAGAGGATATTGGTAGGCACCGTCGGCTGGCGGAATAACGCGGGTCTGTAGCATAAGAGTTCCTTTTCAAAGTACACAGGCGTGGCTTGAAATATGGACTCTAGAGCGGTACCTCGCCAGTCAAATCAGCCGAAGGGATGATTTGCGACCCGGATACTGCCTGCTCCGATCTGTAAGAGGGACGGTATTTCTGACACCACGCTGTCTGGCAGCAAACATTGGATCTGTAGGAGCTGCCGAAGGCTGCGATGGCGGTGTGTCAGCATAAATGCCTCGCAGCCTTAGGCAGCTCCTACCGTTGTATCGCATAGGGCAAGAATTTGTATCAATGACTTTCAGTCAGCGCCAGCTTCACCCCCAACGCGACCAGCACACCACCCATCGCCCGATCAAACCAGTGGCCCATGCGTGCAAAGCCTGCGCGTACGCGCTCCTGACTGAACAGCCGCGCGACCAGGCAGAACCAGAGGCCTGTCGCAACCGCCAGATAAACGCCATAACCGGCTTGTACCCACATCGGTGTATGCGGGTTGATCACCACGGTAAACAACGAAAGAAAAAACAGCGTTGCCTTGGGGTTCAAGCCATTGGTGATGAACCCACTGGTGAATGCACCACGGGCCGTGCGCTCGCCTGCAACAACATTGACCGGCGCATCACCGGCGCTGGCAGGTTTGGCCCGGAGCGCTTTGATGCCGATGTACAGCAAATAAGCCGCAGCTGCCCACTTGAGGGCGTTGAACAATACGATGGACTGCGACACGATCAAGCCAATCCCAAGCAATGAATAGCCGACGTGCAGAAAGATCGCCGTACCCACACCCATGGCGGTATAGGTGCCGGCCTTGCGTCCGTGGGCAACGCTTTCACGGACAACCACAGCAAAATCGGGGCCGGGGCTTGCGACAGCGAGCAAGTGAATCAAGGCAACGGTAAGAAACTCAGGCCAGTACATGGGGACACTCCGAAAAATAATCTGGCCAAAAGGCAAACTGGCCAGGAATGTAAGCAGACGTTTCGCTCTGGTAGGCTAGCCACATTAAGGCTTCGATATGTCCATTAACAGGTACAGCTGATGAGCAATCACGTTAAGGCAGTTTTTCTCGACTACACGTCACTGGATCTGGGCGATCTGGATTTCAGCGAGCTGCGTGAATGCTTCGGTGAACTGACGCTGCATGCCAGCACCAGCGCAGATGAGGTAATCGAGCGCCTGCAAGGCGCACAGGTGGCAATCAGTAACAAGATCGTGATCGATTCCAACACGTTCGCAGCATGCCCTGACCTGAAGCTGGTACTGGTGACGGCCACCGGGACCAATAACATTGATCTGGTCGCGGCTCGTCATCACGGGGTTACCGTATGCAATTGCCACGGTTACGGCACGCCGTCGGTGGCTCAGCACACTTTGATGCTGCTGTTGGCCCTGGCGACCAGCCTGCCCGAGTATCAGAAGGCGGTGCAGCAAGGCCTGTGGCAAAAGTCGAAACAGTTCTGCCTGCTGGACTTTCCCATCGTCGAACTGGAAGGCAAAACCCTGGGTTTGCTGGGTCATGGCGAACTGGGGAGCGCCGTCGCGAAACTGGCCGAAGCTTTTGGCATGCGCGTACTGCTGGGGCAAATCCCCGGTCGCCCTGCCCGCCCGGATCGTTTACCACTGGATGAGCTGTTGCCGCAGGTCGACGCGCTCACGCTGCACTGCCCGCTCAACGACGATACCCGCGACATGCTGGGGGCTCACGAGCTCAGCTTGCTCAAGCCTCACGCCTATGTGATCAATACCGCCCGCGGCGGACTGATCAACGAGCAGGCGCTGGCCGACGCCCTGCGTGAAGGTCATCTTGGCGGTGCCGCCACCGACGTACTCACGGTCGAACCGCCTACCGCAGATAATCCGCTGCTGTCAGGTGACATTCCCCGCCTGATCATCACGCCTCACAGTGCTTGGGGCGCTCACGAGGCACGGCAGCGGATCGTCAGTCAGGTGACTGAGAATGCGCTGGGGTTCTTCGCCGGCAAGCCGGTTCGGGTGGTGAGTTAGGTCGCACCACTGTGTCCTGACATCGCATTTTTGCGAGTCAAACACCGAACCTGTAGGAGCGCACGAGCACCGCGAGGCCGCGATAGCGGTATATCAGACAGACCGCCATCGCGGCCTCGCGGTGCTCGTGCGCTCCTACAGATGCATTTCAATTCAAGGGATCGCGCCGCCGTTGCAGGCTCCAAACTGTTAGACTCCGCGCTTTTTCGAGGAGCCCACCATGGACCCGCGCAGTGAAGTGTTACTCCGTCAGGCCGAATTGTTTCAGGGCTCCCTGTTGCTGGCGGGCCTGCCTGCAGACGATTTGCTGGGTCGCCTGCCGAACGCGCAGGGATGGTGCTGGCATGCGGGCGATCAAGCCGCGCTGGACGCTCGCTTCGAAGGTCGCAGCCATTTCGGAGTAACAGCCCCCGAGCAGCCATTCGAGGCCGCCGTAGTGTTTTTGCCCAAGGCGCGAGAACTGACCAACTACTTGCTCAATGCCCTCGCCTCGCGTCTGGCGGGACGTGAATTGTTTCTGGTCGGTGAAAAACGCAGCGGTATCGAAGCTGCGGCCAAACAGCTGAGTCCGTTTGGCCGAGCCCGCAAACTCGACAGCGCCCGCCATTGTCAGCTGTGGCAAGTCACCGTTGAAGATGCTCCGAAAGCGGCAACGCTGGAAAGCCTCGCCCAGCACTACGAAGTCGAAATGGAGGATGGCCCACTCAAGGTTGTCAGCCTGCCGGGCGTTTTCAGTCAGGGTCGACTGGATCGTGGCTCGGCATTGTTGCTGCAGAATATCGACAAGCTGCCCAGCGGCAATTTGCTCGACTTCGGCTGCGGCGCAGGCGTGCTGGGCGCTGCGGTAAAACGTCGCTACCCGCACAACAACGTGATCATGCTTGATGTGGACGCCTTCGCCACTGCCAGTACGCGTCTGACCCTTGCTGCAAACGGCCTTGAGGCCGAAGTCCTGACGGGCGATGGTATCGATGCAGCTCCCATGGGTTTGAGCACGATTCTGAGCAATCCGCCGTTCCACGTCGGGGTTCATACCGACTATAAAGCGACCGAGAATCTGCTGAGAAAAGCACGCCAACATCTGAAATCAGGCGGCGAACTGCGATTAGTTGCCAACAGCTTCCTGAAGTACCAACCGATCATTGAGGAGCATTTTGGCGTGTGTGCGATCAAGGCTGAGGGCAACGGCTTCCGGATCTATCGTGCCAAGCGGGCTTGAAAATAAGCACTTGCCGAAAGCGAAAGCTGAAGGCAGAATCCGCTCCGTCCTAGGGGAGTAGTCTCCCACGAGCGCCATGCTCGTCCGGTACGCATCAACATACTTGGTCCTCAGACCATGGTGCGTACGACCCCGAATCCGCTCAGACGGATCGGTGGTTTGACAAGACCTATGACACGAACACCTTACCCGGGGCGGGGAGGCTGTACGTGTCATAGCCGTGTCGACCCGCCCCTTAGGAAAACCTGATGCTGGAATCCCTGTTGGTCCCCACCGCTGTTGTCGCGCTTGCCGAAATAGGTGACAAGACCCAACTTCTTGCCCTTATTCTGGCAGCTCGCTTTCGCAAGCCATGGCCAATCATCGCTGGCATCGTTGCCGCAACCCTGGCTAACCACGCCGCCGCCGGTGCCGTTGGCGCCTGGTTTGGCAGCTTCTTCTCCGACGCCACCCTGCACTGGATTCTCGCCGCGAGCTTCACGGCGACGGCGCTATGGACGCTGGTTCCAGACAAAATGGATGACGACGAGGCCAATACCGCACGCAAGTTTGGCCCGTTCATGACCACGCTAATCGCGTTCTTCATCGCCGAGATCGGCGACAAGACGCAAATCGCCACGGTCATGCTCGCCGCGCAATATTCCTACCTGTGGCTGGTCATTCTGGGTACGACGCTGGGTATGTTGCTGGCCAACGTGCCAGTGGTACTGGCAGGTAATTTCGCGGCCGAAAAACTCCCGCTGACCTTGATCCGCCGTCTGGCGGCTGGCGCCTTCTTCGTGCTCGCGCTGGTTGCGGTTTACAAGGCGATGCAGGTGAGTGGCTGGGTATAACGACATTGACCTGTACAGACTGTGTGAAAACGTAGCGAGCGACGGCAAGACAAGGCAAAAACAGGGGAAAAAGCGGAGTCTAGGTGTTCTAAATGAGCATTTTTCGCCTGTTTTTAACGCAGTATTGCCGAGCGCAGTAGTTTTCACACAGTCTGTGTAGGAGCGCGCTTGCCCGCGATGCGTCAGACCAGACAAAAAATTTGTCTATCTGACAGGCACTATCGCGGGCAAGCGCGCTCCTGCCAATGGGCGTACTCAGGATTTTTTGGCAGCGTTATACAACGGCATCACCTTGGGAATTGCGGCTTGCAACGAAGCAATACGGCTTTCCGAAGCCGGGTGAGTGCTCATGAATTCAGGTTGTGAACCGCCTGAGTTCTGGGTCATTTTCTGCCAAAGGGTGATCGCGGCATTCGGGTTGTAACCCGCACGGGCTGCCAGCTCCAGGCCGAGCAGATCTGCTTCGTTTTCGTTACCGCGACTGTTAGGCAGCGTCAGACTGTAATTCACCACGGTATCGGCCAGCGCCATGCTGTCCTGCCCCAGGCCCAGAATGGCACCCGCCCCTTGCTTGGCCATCGCAACGCCGTAGGCCTTGGACATCGACTCGCGTCCATGCTCGCGCAAGGCGTGGGCGATTTCGTGGCCCATCACCGCTGCGATCTCATCGTCAGTCAGCTTCAACTTGTCGATCAGACCGGTGTAGAAAATGATCTTGCCGCCAGGGCCGCAGTTGGCATTCAACTCATCACTTTTGATCAGATTCACTTCCCACTGCCACTGCGCAGAATCCGGGCGCAACTTGGGTGCCTGACCGATCAGGCGGTCGGCAATGGCATGCACGCGCTTGGCATTGGCGCTGGTCGTGTCCAGCACGCCTTTGGTCGACGCCTCGCCGACGGTTTCTTTATAGGACTGGGCATACATCTGATTGACCTCATCGGTCGAGAGCATGCTGAACATGTATTGCTTGCGCTCTACACCGACCGAATCGCCACTGGTGGTATTCACGGCCTGACACCCGCCAAGCAGCAAGGCGGCACTCAACGCACATAGAGCAAATTTCTGACGCATGATGGATCTCCCTTTGAACATGGCGCTCATCCTAGGCGGTGAACGACGGATGCGCCAGATGCTGGCTGACAGCGGCTTTGTCCGCACGGACCCATTATGGTTCCCGCCTGCCTCATACCCGTAAACGACACATCGGCACGATCCACGCCATTTGTCGGACCGTTACTCATGAATCCAGAAATAAATGCCGATAGCGATAGATAGCGTTAAGCCATGCATGGAGCTCTCATGAAGTTCAAATCGATCCAGTCTTCCATCGCAGCGCTGGCGGGTGCGATTGTCCTTTCTGTCGTCGCCGCCCTGGTGCTCTACTCGGTTTTCGCCAACGAACGTACCCAGGAACTGATGGATGAGCGAACTCAGTCCCTCTTCGAACACGTCATGGAACAACGTCTCAGTGCACTGGTTCAAACCCAGGCCAGCGAGATAAAACGCGAGCTGGAAGCGCCGTTGCTGATCACCGCAGGCCTGGCCCAAGTCAACGCATTGCTGGGCGTTACCGACAAAGCAGGCGAACCACAGCTGAAAGCCAGCCGTGAGCAACTGCTCAACATGCTGCGCCACACCGTAGAACAGAATCCGAAAGTGCTGGGTGCCTACATAGGCTGGGAACCGAAGGCCCTGAATAATGATGACGCTGCCTACGTTGGCTCATCCAGCACCGGTGCCGACCCGGCAACCGGTCGCTTCATGCCATGGTGGTATCGTAATACCGATGGATCGCTGGCCCTGGAAAAACTGGCCAGCCTGGAAGACACCAAACTGCTCTCCACCGGTGTGCGCGCCAGCGAGTACTACATGTGCTCGCGCGATACCAAAAAGCCCTGCGTCATTGACCCTGCGCCCTACAAAGTCGGTGACAAGATGGTGATGCTGTCCTCTTTCATTGAACCCATCATGGTCAACGGAACATTTCAAGGCATCGTCGGCGCGGACCTGTCGGTCAACTTCATCCAGGACATGCTGACTACCGCTGACAAAAAACTGTACGACGGCGCAGGTGAGATGGCATTGATCTCCACTGGCGGCTCGCTGGTGGCCTACACCAAAGACGCCAGCAAGCTGGGAGAGAAAGCGACGACCATCCTTGATGCCAACGAAGTCGAGAACCTGAAGAAGATTGCTGCAGGCGAGGTGCTTTACGACATCGACCGGGACCACGGCCACATTGAGGTCTACATGCCCTTCAGTATCGGCACGACCGAGGCGCGCTGGACCTTGATGATTCAGGTGCCTCTTGAGGCCGTCATGACGGACGTGAAGAAGCTTCACGATGACCTGGAGGAACAACGCAAAGACGACGTGTTCGGCATGGCTCTGGTCGGTCTTCTTATTGCTGCACTGGGACTGGTGGTGATTTGGCTGGTGTCCCGCGGTATAGCGAAACCGCTCAAAAAAATGGTGCTGATGCTGGACGATATCGCCCAGGGCGAAGGCGATCTGACCCGCCGTCTTAAAAGTGACCGGGTGGATGAAGCCGGCCAGATCGCGATTCGCTTCAATACGTTCCTGAGCAAGCTGCAGGCCATGATCACCCAGGTGGTTGCCTCTGTGCAGAAGGTCAGTGACTCATCGGAACACACTGCCGATATCGCCATACGCACCAATCAGGGCGTGCATAAGCAAATGTCGGAAATCGAACTGGTTGCGACCGCCGTTCACCAGATGACAGCCACCGCGCAGGACGTCGCCCGTAACGCTACCCAGGCGGCGCAAGCGGCGAGCCATGCCGACGGCGCTGCCAGCCAGGGGATGAAAATCGTACAGAACACCTCGAACTCCATCAGCGCCCTTGCGTCGGAGATCGGCCGCGCTGTAGGGGTGGTTCAGACACTCGCTGCCGACAGTGAAAACATCAACGCGATCCTGACTACCATTCGCGGCATTGCCGAGCAAACCAATCTGCTGGCCCTCAATGCCGCCATCGAAGCCGCTCGCGCAGGTGAGCAGGGTCGCGGGTTTGCCGTGGTTGCCGATGAAGTGCGAAATCTGGCGCAGAAGACGCAGCAGGCGACTCAGGAAATCCAGTCCATGATCCAGCAACTGCAAAACGGCACTCGCCAGGTGGTGCAGGTGATGGAGCAAAGCCAGGGCAAGACAGAAGAAAGTGTCGGCCATGCGGCAGATGCTGCTCAGGCACTGGAAACCATCACCAAAGCGGTCTCGGTCATCAACGACATGAACACCCAGATCGCCAGCGCCGCCGAAGAGCAGAGCTCGGTCGCCGAGGACATCAACCGTAACGTGACAAACATTGGCGAGGTGGCCAACGAAGTTGCGAACGGCGCGGACGAATCCAGCCAGGCCAGTGCGGAACTGACCAAACTGGCCGAGCAACAGCGGCGGTTAATCAACCAGTTCAAGGTGTAAGGGCCCGCGCGGCAAATGGCTTTAATCTTCCGGATTGAACCCAATCCTGTAACCTCGGTGAGCGCCCGCAAGTCCTGTGTTTGTTCCTGCAGCAACCCTCACAACGGCGTCAAACACTCCGGCGCGTTTAACTTCGGGTCGTTGACAAGATTTGCCAACGGGCGCTCGCGCAGAGAGGTTTGCGGGGCGGCGAGCAAGGCTTGCAAGGTAGGCAGCGGCGTGTCGGCCGCCAGCCAATCCTTCTGCCCTTGCGCGTCCAGAATCAACGGACGCCGCTGACTCGCGGCCAGTTGCGTAACCACCGCGACACTGAGGTACGTATGGCCCTGCACCGGATAAGCTTCCCAGATCGCTGCAAAAAACAGCGCTGAGCCCTCCCCCGGTGTCAGCCAGAATGGGCGTTTGCGCGTCGTGCCGCGCCATTCATAAAAGCCATTGGCGGGCAGCAGGCAGCGGCGCAAGCGAAAGGCCTCGCGAAACATGGGTTGCTCGGCAATGGTTTCAGCACGGGCATGAGCCGGTGTTCGCGACAGATCAGTCAGCCAGGGTGGCGTCAGCCCCCAACGCGCCCGGGCCAGTTCAAGATCGCCGTCAGTTCCAGCGGTGGCGCGCAACATGAGCACCGAATCCGCTGGTGAGATATTCCATTGCGCCTGTTGGTCAGCCGGAAAACCGGGCAAGGCCGCGAAAGCGGGCGTCCAACGAAACAGCGCATAACGTCCACACATGGGGCAACAAAACTCGTTTGGACGTGCCGAGCGGTAAAGAAAAGGCGCTTACGCCACTCAACACACCAGCACGTCAGGGAAATTGTCCGGCTCATCACCGGGCTCGCCTCCAGAGAAGGGCAGCGCCGCATTGTACTCAGTGATCAACTGCCGCGCCCGCTCGACCTCATCGTTATCCACCAGCAGGCCCAATAGCCCGAGGGCCGGCAACTCGCCAAGGGCTCCCAGCAAGTGCCCACCGGTCAGGTGCGCTTCAATTCCCTCGCTGGCGAGCATGCCTTGCAACAGCTCGCCTTCCATCAGATTTTCAGGCTCGTAGACTTTCTGCATCACTCGTTCTCGCTGCGAACATCCAGATTCCAGTCTTCACCATCGGTTTGCAGGTCGAATACGATGGGCCGACAGCATACCGGGCAATCCTCAATGTACTGCTGATCACCGCCGGACAGATCCAGCACGGCCTCAACAGGCTCACCGCAGTAAGGGCAGTCGTAACTCTGAATTTCCTGCATCGCGGTCTCCGGGTTCAGTTGTGCGTATAATCGCGCTCTTTGAAGGCTCCGATAGAGTCTGGACGCAATTTTCAGACCCGGCCTCCCCTATTTTTGTCACCCTTAACAAGAGAGCATGATGGGCGAATTTGATGCCATCCGACCTTACAACGACGCTGAAGTCTCAGCGGTACTTGAGCGTTTGCTCAGCGACAAAGAATTTCTATCGATCCTGACCCGCTTCCGCTTCCCTAAACTGGCGGGCGCTTTAGGCTGGGCATTACAACCGATCATTGCCCGCAAACTGCGCCGTCAGTTTGTTGGTATCAATTCGGTCGCTACTTTGCAGGACAAGGTCGAGTACTACGTCGATCACACCATTGAGCGCGCCACCGACGGTGTGACCTACACCGGTGTCGAGCAGTTCAAATCCGGCAGCGCCTATCTGTTTCTGGCCAACCACCGCGACATCGTGATGGACCCGGCCTTCGTCAATTACGCCGTTTACCACGCTGGCCTGCCGACACCGCGCATCGCGATTGGCGACAACTTGCTGCAAAAACCGTTTGTCAGCGACCTGATGCGCCTGAACAAAAGCTTCATCGTGCATCGCTCTATCGCCGGGCGTCGGGAAAAGATGGCGGCTTATCAGTTGTTATCGGCTTACATCAACCACTCGATTCGCAATGACTGCCAGTCGATCTGGATTGCCCAGGCCGAAGGCCGTGCCAAGGACGGTGATGACCGTACCGAGTCGGCGATCCTCAAGATGTTCCATATGAGCCGCAAGGACGAGCCGTTCGCTGAAGTGATCCAGTCACTGAACCTGACGCCTGTGTCGATCAGCTATGAGTACGACCCCTGCGACCACGCCAAGGCCCGGGAGCTTTACATTCGCGCGACGACCGGCACTTATACCAAAGTGCCGGGCGAAGATGATGTCAGCATCGCCTTGGGTATTACCGGCTATAAAGGCCGTGTCCACGTGAACTTCGCGCCGCCCATTACCGAGCTGTTCGAAGACACCAAGGCGCTGGCCACGGAAATGGACCGGCAGATTCTCGGCGGATACCGCCTGTTCCCGGTGCATTACCTAGCGTATGCACAATGGGCCGATGCGGATTCGTCGCTCAACGTGCCATTGGCCAAGGATGTATTTGCCGCGCCGGAGCTGGCAAAGGCTCAGGAAGAATGGCAACGCCGTCTCGACGAGTGCCCGGCAGAGCATCGTCCTTACCTTATCCAGCAATACGCGACGCCGGTGCGCAATCAGTATCGCGTCAAGGCTGGTATCCCGCTCTGATCCTGCTGATGGTAAAAGGCGCTGATATTCAGCGCCTTTTTTATGCCCGAAACTTGTCAGACAATTTTCATTATCGTCATGTGAACGTAACCTGATCCGGGCACTGTATGGCTCCTTCGAGGAAGAACTTCGACCCAATGGAGCTTCACATGCTGCACGCCAAAAACCAGGACCGCCTTTATCTGATTGCCCCGAGCGATGAACAGGAAGCCTTGATCGACGCATGGTCCTTCAATGTTCAGGATCGTCACTGGCTCGTGTATTGCGCCCTTGGTGGTCACCAGCACCACGACCTGCCAGACATGGATCTGCAGACGGGATTCAGCTTTCTGGATTTTTATCAACAGGCGGCTTGAGCCTGAACGAAGATCATAGAAAGGAAAAACTCTAACTGTGGGAGCCGAGCTTGCTCGCGATAAAGCTGGACGCGGTTTACGTTAAATCGTGTACAGCTTTATCGCGAGCAAGCTCGGCTCCTACTGAAGACTGAGTTCAGACATGCAAAAAAAGCCCGGCATCTCGCGAGAGAGCCGGGCTTTTTTTTACAACAGCGCAGGTTTTACTGAGCCAGCGTGTTGCCGATGGTCTGATCCTGGAACAGACGCGTCAGGGCATCGCTCAACACGTCGCTGACCAGGCGGGTGTTGGTTTCCTGATTCGGCGCCATGCCGAAACGCTGATCCAGCGAAGCGGCATAACGACCGGCGTAAGCGCGGCCATTGTTCTTCACTTCGGCACGGAATGTAGTGCTGATAGTCGCTTCAGTCACATACAGGCCTTCTTTCGGCGATTGGTACTTAAGATCCGCCAGAGTAATAGTCAGCTGTGGACCGCCGCCGTTAGGCGACGGGGTGAAGCCCAGCAACCGCACGGCAGCTTCTGCCTGAGCCTGCAACTTGGGCAAGACGTCAGCACTGGATACGCTAACGGCGCTGGTTTCCGGATACATACCACCGCGAGTACCCAGGGTCGGGCTTGGACGACCATCGACCACACGCACCATCACAGGCTGACCACGACCTACCGGCGCTAGCTGGGCGTTCAGCTTGGGCTGCGGGCTAAGTTGTTGCGGGCTGTGGGCACAGCCAACCAGAGTCAGACTCGTTACAGCAAGCAAACCAAACAAAATGCGACGCAGCATGCTCATCTCTCCAATGGGCCAGGCACTAAATGTGCCGCAGTATAGCGGCCTCCCAGCACCGCCAACCAGTGAAAATCGGACCGCGCCAGACATGCAATGGTTCAGCAACACCTACGTCACGATGGTGTCATGTGCGGTGTGCAGAATTGCGCCTAAACCAATCGGGAGCCACCCCATGGACTTTATCTGGTCACTCTTTGCTGCTCGCCCCAAGTACCGCAACTACGCGCGCATCGATCAGCGCGGCATGTGCTGCGCTTTCAAACAGTGCACCCAGCCACCAGCCGGTCAGGACTGGGTCGAAGTCACCGAGCAGAATTTGTCCTGGCTGAACAAGCCACTGCCCCTCAATGCCCGCATCACCCGCCGCGCCGGACAACCTGCAGCCCGCCAGTTGCGCATGGCCTGACTGCAAACCGAATAAAAGTCACTTAATACGATCAATTCCTGTCGTTTCATCGCTATAATCTTCCCCCGATTATAAGGACGTCTCCTGATCGGGCCTCGCAGCATGGCTAATCTCCGGATTAGCGCCTTCGTAATGCCCACAGAGAGCCGCCCACACAGGTCACGATTACGCAGATGCGCGTGTTGATCGGTGCTGACGGGGTCGAATATTTTGAATCCGTATCGCTCGCCAACACGCCGGAACGTTCGTCTCTGACCTGCCGGTGCTGCCATCGCGCAGCCCTTTTGAGGTTGAGGTTCGCGTCTCCAAAAGAGCGCGGAAAAACGGGTTTCACTACTTCACAAGAGTGTGGCGAGCAAATGAACAGGTACGCGTTTGTAAATGCACCATTAGCATCTGACCCAGCCATTTTGAACAGGATCGATTGCTGCTGCGCAGCCTCCACGACTGGAGTCTGAAGCCTGTCCGCTACGGATTTGGTTGCATAACGGATGCCTTGACGATAGTCGAATGGCTGACCGGGCTGAAAAATGCGTTCATGCTGACTTGATGAATTCAAGCCCGTTTGGTGGCCTCCGTTGACGATGCGAAGAATCGGACATGCAGATCCTGGCCAGGATTATCGGGACACAACTTTGAACAAAGTCCCGCTACCAGGCATCTGACCTCAGGATCGTATGCCGTCAATTTGGTGCTGCAGATTTTGGAGACGCGTTAATGGCGCATAACGAAGCAGTCGATGTGGTATTGGTTGGGGCGGGCATCATGAGTGCCACCCTCGCCGTGCTGCTCAAGGAGCTCGACCCCGGCCTCAAGCTGGAAGTCGTTGAGCTGATGGACTCTGGCGCTGCGGAGAGTTCCAACCCGTGGAACAACGCCGGTACCGGCCATGCGGGCCTGTGCGAACTCAATTACACCCCGCCGGCAGCTGATGGCTCCATCGACATCAAGAAAGCCGTGCAAATCAACACCCAGTTCGAGGTTTCCAAACAGTTCTGGGCTTACCTGACGCAAAAAGGCACCTTCGGCTCCTCGAAGAGCTTCATCAGTGCAGTGCCGCACCTGAGCTTCGTGCAGGGCGAGAAAGGCATCGCTTTCCTCAAGACCCGTTTTGAAGCCATGCGCACGCACCATGCGTTCTCGTCCATGGAGTACACCGAAGACAAGGCGACCCTGGCCGAGTGGATGCCGCTGATGATGCCCGGCCGCCCGGCCGATGAGCAGATCGCCGCGACGCGAGTCATGAACGGCACTGACGTCAACTTCGGCAACCTGACCAATCAACTGCTCAAGCACCTGAGCAGCGGTCCGGATGCACAGGTCAAGTACAGCAAGCGGGTCACCGGCCTGAGCCGCAAAGGCGCGGGCTGGAGCGTCAGCATCAAAGACGTGAACAGCGGCACCACTCGTGAAATCGACGCGAAATTCGTATTCCTCGGCGCAGGTGGCGCGGCGCTGCCGTTGCTGCAGATGTCAGGCATCGAAGAAAGCAAAGGTTTCGGCGGCTTCCCGGTCAGCGGCCAGTGGCTGCGCTGCGACAATCCTGAAGTGGTCAAACACCATCAGGCCAAGGTCTACAGCCAGGCAGCGGTTGGCTCGCCGCCAATGTCTGTGCCGCACCTGGACACCCGCGTCGTCGACGGCAAGAAATCCCTGCTGTTCGGACCTTACGCCGGTTTCACCACCAAATTCCTCAAGCACGGCTCGTTCCTCGACCTGCCGCTGTCGGTACGTCTCGCCAACATCAAACCGATGCTGGCCGTGGCCCGCGACAACATGGACCTGACTAAATACCTGGTCAGCGAAGTCATGCAGTCCATGGAGCAGCGTCTTGAATCCCTGCGCCGCTTTTATCCCGAGGCGAAAGCCGAAGACTGGCGCCTGGAAATCGCAGGCCAGCGCGTGCAGATCATCAAGAAAGACCCCAAGAAAGGCGGCGTTCTGCAATTCGGTACCGAACTGGTCTCGGCCAAGGACGGTTCCCTTGCCGCACTGCTGGGTGCTTCGCCAGGAGCTTCGGTCACCGTTTCGATCATGCTGGACCTGATCGAGCGCTGTTTCCCTGAAAAAGCCCGCGGCGAGTGGGCAAGCAAGCTGAATGAGATCTTCCCGGCCCGGGAAAAAGCTCTGGAAACTGACGCGCAGCTTTATGAGCGGGTCAGCACCCAGAACAACGAGCGCCTGGAACTGGTCGAGAAACATAGCGAAGCACACAGCATCGCCTGATTCTGCCGATAAAAAAGAAACGCCCCTCGGGGCGTTTTTTTTGACCGAAAAAACCTCAACCGCGGGCTTTTTCGATCAGCTCAATGTATTCGTCGGCGTTACGTTGGTCCTTGATCGTCGCAATGAAATCATTGCCGTGCTCGTCCTTGCCATCCAGGTCGTAACCGGCTTCAAGGAAGAACACCAGAAAGCGCTCGAAATCATTGACCCGCAAACCGCGGTAAGCCTTGATCAGCTTGTGCAAGGATGGCGAAGTAGCGTCAACCGGTTCAAAGAGCAGGAACGCTTTAACCTGCTCGTCACCGATCTCATCACCAATCAACTGCTTTTTATCTTTACGCATTGCGTACTCCAACTGGATCGCTGACTTGTTAACCGGCGGGCAGTTTACCCCTCGCCCGGCAAAAGCCTCAACGAGTACGCACCGCACCGGTGTGCAGGTCGGCCCAGATGTGGCCGTTGGCATAGCTCAGGAACTGGCAGTAAAGCTTCTCGTTGCGCAGCAGATCCATCAGCGTTCGATATTGCGCGACCGGGTAATAGAGATTCAGCACCCGGCTCTTGTCATCAAAGACCGGTTTCTTCAGGCTTTTGCTCTCGCCATCGAAATGAATCAGCACCTCATTAATCGTAGCGCCCTTGTTCATTGGCTTGCCTTTGAGACGCAGCAGTACCGGGGCTGTTACGGGGATCGGTGTTTGATTGGACTGACGTTGATTACCCACCACGACCGAGTATTCGGTGATCTGCAGCAATTGCTGCTGCTCGGGCTCCCCTTCACGCAGATTCAGGTCGTCTGGCGGCAGGTATTGGGCGTGCATGGGTTCAGCTGAAACAGGCGCTGCAACTGGCAGGCAGCACAACAGCGCGAGTGTTGCGCTACGGATCAAAAGCTTCATTTCGACTTCCCGCAAGGACAGGGCTGGCACTTTAGCATGCGGAAAGTCTGATCTCCGCGGGCAGGAGATCCTGTGGGAGCGAATTCATTCGCGAATGCGTTATCAAAGCCGGCCACTGTGCGTTGAATGTACCGGCCTCTTCGCGAATGAATTCGCTCCCACAAAAACACGTCCGCTATTACATCCCTTTAACCGCATAAATCCCGGCAGCATTGCGCCAGTAACCCTTGTAATCCATGCCATAACCGAAGATGTAACGGTCAATGCATGGCAAGCCTACGAAATCGGCTTTCAGGTCAGGACGCGCTTTGCGGTCATGGTCTTTGTCGATCAAAACGGCGGTGTGCACCGCTCGGGCACCGGCATGTTTGCAGAAGTCGATGATCGCGCCCAAGGTGTGACCTTCGTCGAGGATGTCGTCGATGATCAGCACGTCGCGGTCGATGAACGAAACTTCGGGCTTGGCCTTCCAGAACAGATCGCCGCCGCTGGTTTCATTGCGGTAGCGGGTAGCGTGCAGGTAGGACGCTTCCAGCGGGAAGTTCAGGTGCGTCAGCAGCTTGCCGGAGAAAATCAGGCCGCCATTCATCACGCAGAATACGACCGGATTGCGGTCAGCCAGCTCGGCATTGATATGCGCACCGACGCGAGCAATGGCCGCCTCGACTTCAGCTTCTGTGTACAGGCAGTCGGCTTCGCGCATGATTTGACGGATATGCTCGAGATCAGCGGACATGGCGCTCTCCTGGGGGCAGTGTAAGAAAAGCGGGCAAAGGTACGCATCCGCTCCAGTCAGGGCAAGCAATTCTGGACTAACGTGTCAGGAATTGTCTGAAAACACCGCAAGGCACGTAGGACAGTAACAGCTGAATAGATTAACCTAGGCCGTTTTTTTGCCCACGCCGGAGCTTTTTCCTATGCCTATTCGTGAGATCCGCCATCCGCTGATCCGCCACAAGCTCGGCCTGATGCGCCGCGCCGATATCAGCACCAAGAACTTCCGTGAGCTGGCTCAGGAAGTCGGTGCCCTGCTCACCTATGAAGCCACCTCCGATCTGCCGCTGGAGACATACGATATCCAGGGTTGGGCCGGTACTGTCCCGGTCGAGAAGATCGCGGGCAAGAAGATCACCGTAGTGCCGATTCTGCGTGCTGGCATCGGTATGCTCGACGGCGTGCTCAGCCTGATTCCGGGCGCCAAAGTCAGCGCCGTGGGTGTCGCACGCAACGAGGAAACCCTCGAAGCCCATACTTATCTGGAGAAACTGGTTCCGGAAATCGACGAACGTCTGGCCATGATCATTGACCCGATGCTCGCTACCGGCGGATCGATGGTTGCCACGATCAACCTGTTGAAAAAAGCCGGCTGCAAGGAAATCCGTGCGATGGTGCTGGTTGCTGCGCCGGAAGGTATTGCAGTGGTTGAAGCCGCTCACCCGGACGTCATGATCTACACCGCCTCCATTGACGAACGACTCAATGAACACGGCTACATCATCCCGGGCCTTGGCGATGCCGGTGACAAGATTTTCGGCACCAAGCAAAAGGACGCGTGATGAGGCAGGACGAGTTCAACGATCCACTGTGGCGCACCGTGCTGTCCGGTGCGCAGATGCTCTTCGTGGCATTCGGCGCGCTGGTATTGATGCCGCTGATCACAGGGCTGGATCCTAACGTCGCGTTGTTCACCGCTGGACTGGGTACATTGCTGTT
Organism: Pseudomonas quasicaspiana; assembly: GCF_021147825.1. Classification (NCBI taxonomy): domain Bacteria; kingdom Pseudomonadati; phylum Pseudomonadota; class Gammaproteobacteria; order Pseudomonadales; family Pseudomonadaceae; genus Pseudomonas; species Pseudomonas quasicaspiana. The sequence goes on along the minus strand of NZ_JAGTPI010000006.1, from coordinate 146,542 downwards.
TCAAATCGTCACTGGCCGTCAGGTGCCAGTGTTCCTGGCGTCGAGCTTCGCGTTCATCACCCCTATTATTCTTGCCAAAGGCCAGTTCGGTCTTGCGGCAACCATGGGTGGGGTCATGGCGGCAGGTTTCGTTTATACCTTCCTCGGCCTGGCCGTGAAGATCAAAGGCACTGGCTTCATTGACCGACTGCTGCCGCCGGTGGTTATCGGTCCGGTGATCATCTCCATCGGCCTGGCGATGGCACCGATTGCCGCGAATATGGCCATGGGTAAAAGTGGCGACGGCGCCGAGTTGATCCCGTACAGCACGGCGATGCTGATCTCGATGCCTGCGCTGCTGACCACGTTGATCGTGGCCGTGTTCGGCAAGGGCATTTTCCGTCTGGTGCCGATTATCTCCGGCGTACTGGTGGGCTTTGCTCTGTCGTTCTACTTTGGCGTCGTCGACACAGCAAAGATCGCCGGCGCGCCATGGCTGGCGTTGCCTGCGTTCACCGCTCCGGAGTTCAACTGGCAGGCGATTCTGTTCATCGTCCCTGTGGCGCTGGCGCCCGCCATTGAGCACATCGGCGGTGTGATCGCAGTGGGCAGCGTGACGGGCCGTGATTACCTGAAGAAGCCTGGCCTGCATCGCACGCTGTTCGGGGACGGCATTGCTACCACCGCGGCGGGCCTGTTTGGCGGCCCACCCAACACCACCTACGCCGAAGTCACGGGCGCAGTGATGCTGACCAAGAACTACAACCCGAAGATCATGACCTGGGCGGCTGTGTTTGCGATCACTCTGGCATTCATCGGCAAGTTCGGTGCGCTGCTGCAAAGCATTCCGGTGCCGGTGATGGGCGGGATTCTCTGCCTGCTGTTCGGTTCGATTGCGGCGGTGGGCATGAACACCCTGATACGCCACAAGGTCGACCTGGCCGAAGCCCGCAACCTGGTGATCGTATCGGTGACGCTGGTGTTTGGTATCGGCGGCGTGTTGATCGGAACGGGCAACGGCCCGGACGATTTCGGCCTGAAGGGTATTGCCCTCTGTGCGGTAACAGCTATCGCGCTGAACCTGCTGTTGCCGGGCAATGACGGGTGGAAGAACAAGCATCTGGATGATCAGTTGCCATAACGATCCGGTTACCTGCGGGATGTGGTCAGGTGGGAGCGAATTCATTCGCGAGTGCGGCAGAACAGACGATAGAAATATGTCGAATGTACCGGCCTCTTCGCGAATGAATTCGCTCCCACAATTGGGCACCGCATTTCAGGTCCCGAAATCCTCTTACAACATCAATGGCGCCCGCTCGCACAGTTTGTTCAATGCCGCGGCCCAGTTCGGGTCATCGTTCAGGCACGGTATCAAGGTCAACTCCTCTCCCCCGGCAGCCTTGAACTGCTCCGCACCGCGATCACCGATTTCTTCCAGCGTTTCGATGCAGTCCGCAACAAATGCCGGGCACATCACCAGCAACTTCTTCACGCCCTGAGCAGCCAGTTCTTCCAGCCGCGCCTCGGTGTAAGGTTCGATCCACTTGGCCCGGCCCAGTCGCGACTGGAACGACACCGACCACTTGCCATCGGCAATGCCCATCTGCTTCGCAAACACGGCTGCCGAACGCAGACATTGTGCGCGATAGCAGGTAGCAAGTACTTCTGGTGAAGCGTTCTTGCAGCAGTCGGCATCCTTGAAGCAGTGATTGCCGGTTGGATCAAGTTTGGTCAGGTGTCGCTCGGGCAAACCGTGGAAGCTCAGCAGCAGGTGATCATGGGGCTGCTCAAGATGAGGTTTTACGCTTGCAACCAAAGCGTCGATATATTCCGGCTGATCATAAAACGCCTGCAGTACAGAGAACTTCACGTTCAGTGACTTGGCCTTCACAACCCGTTTGGCCTCCTCGATCACCGTAGTCACCGTACTGTCGGCAAACTGCGGGTAAAGCGGAGCCAGGGTGATTTTGCTGATGCCCTGAGCTGCCAATCGGGTCAGCACGGTTTCAATGGACGGCTCACCGTAACGCATGGCCAGCTCAACCGGGCCTTGTGTCCATTCTTTAGTCATGGTCTGGTGCAAACGCTTGCTCAGTACCACCAGCGGTGAGCCTTCGTCCCACCAGATAGAGGCATAGGCATGGGCGGACTGCTCAGGTCGCTTGATCAGAATCAGCGACACCAGCAGCCGACGAACCGGCCACGGCAAATCAATGACGTAGGGGTCCATCAGGAACTGGTTGAGATAACGGCGAACATCAGCCACAGACGTGGAGGCTGGTGAACCCAGATTGACCAGCAACAGCGCGTGATCGGTCATGCAACATCCTATTTCAGTGGCGGCCGAGGAAATCGTCCAGGGCGGCGTGCAGTTCGGTAAATTTGAATGTGAAACCGGCTTCTTCCAGTCGGGCAGGTCGAGCGCGTTGACCGCCCAATAGCAAAACAGACAATTCGCCTAACAGGATTTTCAAGGCCAGTGCAGGCAACGGCATGAAAGCAGGACGGTGCAGGACACCGGCAAGTGTTTTGGCAAACTCATGATTGCGGACCGGGTGGGGAGCGCAAAGATTATAGGGGCCCTGCGCGTCACTCTTGTGCAACAGAAAATCAATCGCGGCGATTTGGTCTTTGATGTGTATCCACGGCATCCACTGCCGACCGTTGCCGATGGGCCCGCCCATGCCGAATTTGAAGGGCGGCAGCAGCCGCTGCAACATACCGCCATCACTGGAGAGCACAAGGCCGGTCCGAATGATCACCACTCGCACGCCCAGGGCCTCGGCTCGCTGCGCGGTTTCCTCCCAGGCGTCGCACAGATGACTGGCGAAATCTTCTTTCACCGGCAGAGAAGTTTCGTCCAGCTCACGCTCGCCACCGTCGCCGTACCAACCCACTGCCGAGCCACTGATCAGCAGCTGTGGCTTCTGCGAACGTTGCTCCATCCAGCTCAGCAATTGCTCGGTCAAACCAATACGGCTGTCCCACAATTGGGTTCTGCGCTTGCGCGTCCAGGGCCGGTCAGCAATGGGCGCGCCTGCAAGATTGACCACCGCGTCCAGCGGTTGATCATTCAACTCACTGAGTTGGGCGATACCTCGCACTCCGCTGCCACACAATCGCGGTACTTCATCAGGCCTGCGGCTCCAGACCGTGATCTGATGACCCTGTTGAGTCCAGAACTGGCAGAGTTGTCGTCCTATCAGACCTGTACCGCCGGTCAGCAATATGTGCATGGCAGGTTTCCTTGCGTGGCGTTCACGAGCTTTCGGTAGTCTATTTTTTTATGCGTCAACAGATGGCTTATGAACCATAGGCCAAACATTGCCAAGAAGCGTCCGGACTGTCCGTATGGATAGTTGCCTGTCGCCTTCAAGTATCAGATTTTAGATCTCGAGCCGTACGAGACAGGCTATGCAGGCCCCAGGCTGTAATCGAAGCAAGTTATACCAAAAAACAATATTGTACAGGTTTTAACTACGGCGTAGTCTGTGCAGACAAGGTAACGAGGCCCCTATGACTGTACCTATCGCAATCATCGGTACCGGCATCGCCGGACTCTCCGCGGCCCAAGCGCTCCATGCTGCCGGGCACTCGGTTCATCTTTTCGACAAAAGCCGCGGCAGTGGCGGAAGGATGTCCAGCAAACGCAGTGATGCAGGCTCGCTCGATATGGGCGCGCAATACTTCACTGCTCGCGACCGGCGCTTTATGGCCGCGGTGCAGCAGTGGCAACTTCAGGGTTGCGCGGCTCAATGGACGCCATCACTTTATAACTCCCACGTCGGACAGCTCAGCCCGTCACCCGACGAACAGGTTCGCTGGGTCGGCCAACCCGGCATGAGCGCCATTACTCGCGCCATGCTGGGCGACTTGCCGGTGTCGTTCTCCTGCCGGATCACCGAAGTCTTTCGTGGCGAGCAGCACTGGAGTCTGCAAGACGCAGAGGGCCAGAGTCACGGCCCATTCAGTCATGTGATCATCGCCACGCCCGCTCCCCAGGCAACGGCATTACTGGCCAGCGCGCCAAAACTTGCGGGTGCTGCCGCCAGCGTGAAAATGGACCCTACCTGGGCCGTGGCGCTGGGGTTCAACAGCCCGTTGCAAACGCCTTTGGAAGGCTGCTTCGTACAGGACAGCCCCATTGACTGGCTTGCTCGAAATCGCAGCAAACCCGGGCGCGATACCACTCTGGACACTTGGGTGCTGCACGCTACCAGCGCCTGGAGCCGACAGCACATCGACATGCCCAAGGAAGAAGTCATCGAGCATTTACACGGCGCGTTTGCCGAACTGATTGGTTGCGCAGTGCCTGCACCGACATTCAGCCTGACGCACCGCTGGCTCTATGCCCGCCCTGCCACGGCTCACGAATGGGGTGCGCTTTCAGATCCTGATCAGGGCATTTATGTGTGCGGCGACTGGTGCTTGTCAGGCCGCGTCGAAGGCGCCTGGCTCAGCGGCCAGGAGGCAGCGCGTCGCTTGCTGGAACACCTCAATTGAACCGCCTCAATCCGCGCAAGCTGCTGCTGTCGAAATGGACAGCCGCTCAGCCGGTCAACCGCGAAAAGCATTTTCTGGTCACGGAGTTGTTTCGCGACGACGAAGGCACAGTGCTTGAGATCGAGCTGCAAGCGGTGCTGACACAACGCAGTGAACGCTTGCCCTGGCAGACGTTGCAAGACGCCGACACCTGGAAGATGGGTTGGAAGTAATGCAACTCGGGGAGCCGGTGCGGAGAAACAGGCACTGCGCGTTATCGTTCATCGCGAGCAAGCTCGGCTCCCACAGGTTCTGCGCCATTCAGTGAAACCGCATCGCCCCCCCGTACAAACCCTATACAAACCATTTGACTTGTACAGCATTGAACCTATGATGAACCGAAGTTGTACAGCGAATAACCTCTGTACAATTATGTTCCGAGGTTTGCATGCTTTCTCCAGCAGTCCATAAACCGAAACTCGGCATCAGTGCCTGCCTCATGGGCGACGAGGTACGGTTCAATGGTGGTCATAAAGAATCCCATTTATGCACCCGCGAGCTGAGTCGATATTTCGAGTTCGTCACCGCGTGCCCGGAAGTGGCCATCGGCATGGGCATCCCCCGCGAACCCATCCGTCTGGTAGGCGATGCGCAAAGCCCTCAGGCTGTCGGAACGGTAAACAAAGCGCTGAACGTTACCCAGCCTCTGGCCGACTACGGGGTAAAGATGGCCGAGGAGCTGGGGGATATCTGCGGCTATATCTTCATGCAGAAGTCGCCGTCCTGTGGGCTTGAGCGAGTCAAGGTCTACACGGAAAACGGCGCTCCCGTTGAGGGAGGTGGACGCGGGATTTATGCTCAGGCGTTTTGCGAACTGCACCCCAATCTCCCGGTAGAAGAAGACGGCCGCCTCAACGACGCGGTGTTGCGCGAAAACTTCATCACCCGCGTGTTTGCCTATGCCGCGTGGCAAGACTTGCTCAAGGCAGGTATCACGCGCCGCAGCCTGACCGAATTTCACTCGCGTTATAAATATCAGCTCATGGCCAACGACCCGGTGCAGTACAAAGTACTGGGCAATTTTCTGGGCAGCATGGGCCGCAGCGATCCCAACGAGATCGCACCGCGCTATTTCAGCGACTTGATGGCGGCCCTGAAAAAACCCGCTACCCGCCGCACCCATACCAATGTCCTGCAGCACATCAGCGGCTATCTGAAACAGACCCTGAGCGCGGCGGACAAGCAGGAAATGCAGCAAATCATCGCCCAATACCATCAAGGCATCGTGCCGTTGATCGTGCCCTTGACGCTGCTCAAACACCACTTCCGCCAACATCCTGATCCTTACGTGGCCTTGCAGGTTTACATGCAGCCGCACCCGGAAAACCTCAGCCTGCGGAATGCGATCTGAACATGAACAACACACTGCATGTGATCCCTGCGCCCGAGCCAACCGATGAAGACCCGGGGGTTGAGGGCGGCTGGTTGCCGATACGGGAAGTCGCCCGTCAGACCGGAGTCAACGCAGTCACGTTGCGTGCGTGGGAACGTCGCTATGGGCTGATCGTGCCGCACCGTACGCCGAAAGGGCATCGACTGTATTCCGGCGAGCATGTCCAACGGGTGATGAACATTCTCACCTGGCTCAATCGTGGCGTATCGGTCAGCCAGGTAAAAAACCTCATCGACAGCCGCCAACCGGACACCAGCGTCGCCGGTAACGATTGGGACGATTTGCGTCAGAACCTGATCAAGGCCATCAGCGAACTGGCAGAGCGCAGGGTTGACGACCTTTTCAACCAGGCCATGTCGCTTTACCCACCGCGAACTGTCTGCGAACAACTGTTGATGCCGTTGCTGACAGAGCTTGAATTTCGCTGGCAGGGACACTTCGGCGGGCAAATGGAGCAGGTGTTCTTCTACTCCTGGCTGCGCAGCAAATTCGGTGCCCGGATTTACCACAATAACCGTCAGCTCAGCGGTAAGCCGTTATTGCTGGTCAACCATTCTGATTCACCGCTGGAGCCGCACCTGTGGCTCAGCGCGTGGCTGATCAGCAGCGCCGATTGCCCGGTTGAGGTTTTCGATTGGCCGCTGCCCAACGGTGAACTTTCGCTGGCTGCCGAGTTGCTTAAACCGCGAGCGGTATTGCTGTATTCCAGCAAAGCATTGAATCCCGGCCAGCTCCCAAAATTGCTCAGTAACGTTCAGTGCCCGACCGTACTTGCCGGTGCCTGTGTCCGTATACATTGCGACGACCTCGCCATGACGATCAACAAGATAGAAGGCCTGCACCTGGCCGAAGACCCGCTGGGCGCCCTCGCCGCTTTGCAGCTACTGGATCTTATCTAAGGAATAAACATGCAACTGCTATGGCTGCGCAGCGATTTGCGCATTCACGACAATACCGCCCTGACCGCTGCCATAGAGCAGGGTCCGGTGGTGGCTGTTTACCTGATCAGCCCCACGCAATGGCGCAGCCACGACGACGCCCCCTGCAAAGTAGATTTCTGGCTGCGCAATCTGGTCGAGCTGCAAAAAGCCTTGGGCGAATTGAACGTGCCATTGCTGATCCGCGAGGCCGACAGCTGGGATGAAGCACCACGAGTGCTGCTGGAACTGTGTCGCGAGCACAATATCCAGTCCCTACATGCCAACGAAGAATACGGTATCAACGAAACCCGCCGGGACGCCGCCGTCGCCGATGCGCTTGAGGACGCCGACATTCAGTGGCGCAGCTATCTGGATCAGCTGTTTTTCAAACCTGGCACGGTGCTGACCAAGACCGGCACCTACTTCCAGGTGTTCAGCCAGTTCCGCAAAGTCTGCTACGCCCGCATGCACCAAGCCATGCCGCCGCTGATTCACTTGCCGAAACCTCAGGCAGCGCTGGATATAAAAAGTGATCGCGTCCCCGAACAGGTAGAGGGATTCGCCACGCCTCCTCAGGCACTGCAAGCCTTGTGGCCTGCTGGTGAGGACGAAGCGCGTCGGCGACTGGCCGCCTTCAGCGATGAGCAGATTGATTACTATCGCTCCGAGCGTGACTTTCCGGCCAAACCCGGCACCAGTCAGTTGTCGGCGTACCTGGCTGCTGGCGTGATATCGCCGCGCCAATGCCTGCATGCGGCCTTGAGCAGCAATCAGGGTGAATTCGAGACAGGCAGCGTCGGCGCAGTCACCTGGATCAACGAGTTGCTCTGGCGTGAATTCTATAAACACATTCTGGTGGGCTTCCCTCGAGTATCGCGGTATCGCGCTTTTCGCCCGGAAACCGAAGCCCTGAAATGGCGTGATGCCCCCGAGGAGCTGGCCGCCTGGAAAGAAGCGCGCACAGGCCTGCCGATCATTGACGCCGCCATGCGCCAGTTGCTGGAAACCGGCTGGATGCATAACCGCCTGCGCATGGTCGTGGCGATGTTCCTGACCAAGAATCTGCTGATTGACTGGCGCGAAGGCGAACGCTTTTTCATGCAGCACCTGATCGACGGCGATCTGGCCGCCAATAACGGTGGCTGGCAGTGGAGTTCGTCGACGGGTACCGATTCATCGCCGTATTTCCGGATATTCAATCCGTTGTCGCAATCCGAGAAGTTCGACCCCGAAGGTCTGTTCCTGAAGAAGTGGTTGCCCGAACTGGCCGACCTCAACAAAAAGGAAGTGCATAACCCGGCGGCGTCTGGCGGCCTGTTTGGTGTGGCTAGTTATCCCAAACCGATTGTCGACCTGAGTAGCAGCCGCGCCCGCGCGTTGGCTGCGTTCAAGGCTTTGCCTCATCGCCAGCCCGCGGCAGAGGTTACCGATGACTGATTTCCTGCGGCGCTTTGCTCATGAATTTGCAGCTCTGGACAAGAACAGTCTGGACCGCCTCGGCGACCTGTACAGCGACGATGTGCAGTTCACCGACCCGTTGCACCAGATTCATGGGCTGCCGCAGATGCGTCGTTATTTCGCCGAGTTGTACGCCAATGTCAGTGATCTGCGTTTCGACTTTCATGGGTTTGACCAAGTCAGCGAGGGCAACGGTTATCTGCGCTGGACAATGAGCTACTCCCATCCGCGCCTTGTCAGAGGAAAGACGATCCGGGTTGAGGGCTGCTCGCATCTGCTCTGGCGCGACAAGGTTTATCAACATCGTGACTATTTCGATGCAGGCGCTTTGCTGTACGAGCACTTGCCGATCATGGGCCAGCTGATTGCCTGGCTGAAAAGGAGATTGGGATGAGTGATTCGAACGTGCGACGTATCTGGTTGACCGGTGCCAGCAGCGGCATTGGTCTGGCGCTCGCCGAAGAGCTGCTCGTCGCCGGTCACAAGCTGGCGCTTACGGCTCGAACTCTGGGCCCGCTCGAAGAGCTGGATCGACGTTTTCCCGGGCAAGTCTTGCTCGTACCGGGGGATTTGACCGATGGCGAACAAATCACTGCCATCGGTGATCGCATTGGCCAGACGTGGGGAGCCCTGGACAGCGCGATCATCAACGCTGGCACGTGCGAATACATCGACACCAACCATTTCGATGCCGCGCTGCTTGAGCGAGTGGTTCGTACCAATCTGCTGGCCAGTTCCTACTGCGTGCAAGAAGCACTGTTGCTGCTGCGCAAAGGCAACAAGCCGCATCTGGTGGGCGTGTGCAGTTCGGTGACCTATCTGCCGCTCACCCGCAGTGAGGCTTACGGCGCATCCAAGGCCGGCATGCGTTATTTGTTCGAATCCCTGCGAATCGATCTGGCCCACGAAAATATCGACGTCACCGTCGTCAGCCCAGGCTTTGTCGATACCCCGCTGACCGCTAAAAACGACTTCGCCATGCCCATGCGCTGGCCGGTCAAAAAAGCCGCGAAATACATCTCCGAGCGCTTGCAGCGGACGCGTCGCCCGATGGAAATCGCATTCCCCGGGCTGTTCATCCTGACCCTGCGGTTATTGGCGCTGCTTCCTACCCGTGTGCAGCTTGCGTTAGGCAAACGCATGGCCCGCTCAGCGGCTCAACACAAGGACGCCCAATGAAGATCGCCATCATCGGCAGTGGTATCGCGGGCCTGACCAGCGCTTATCTGCTCAACCGTTCTCACGACATTACGGTGTTCGAGGCGGCAGACTGGATTGGCGGGCATACCCATACCGTTGATGTAAATGTGAATGGCCGCGATTACGCCATTGATACCGGCTTTATCGTGTTCAACGACTGGACCTATCCAAATTTCATCCGCTTGCTCGGCCAACTGGGCGTTACCTTCAAGCCCACCGAAATGAGCTTCTCCGTCACCGATCCTAAGACCCGGACCGAATACAACGGTAATAACCTAAACAGCCTGTTTGCCCAGCGCAGCAACCTGTTGTCCCTGAGTTTCTGGGGAATGCTGCGCGACATTCTGCGTTTTAACCGCGAAGCGCTGGCCGATCTGGAAAGCCAGCGGATCGCTCAAGACACCACCCTGGGTGAGTACCTGCGCAGCCGCGGTTACGGCGAGCGCTTTATTGATCACTACATCGTGCCCATGGGCGCGGCGATCTGGTCCATGTCCCTGGCAGACATGCTCGCCTTCCCGCTGCAATTCTTCGTGCGGTTCTTCAAGAATCATGGCTTGTTATCCGTCAGCAATCGGCCGCAATGGTGCGTCATCGAAGGCGGTTCCAGCCGTTACATCGAGCCGTTGACAGCGTCGTTTGCCGAGCGGATTCGTTTGTCGTGCCCGGTCAATCGCGTTGAGCGGGATGCAGAAGGCGTGACCGTTCACAGCGCCGCAGGCAGTGAGCGCTTTGACAAAGTCGTGTTTGCCTGCCACAGCGATCAGGCCCTGAAAATGCTTGCGCAGCCGAGCGCCGCCGAGCAGGAAATCCTGGGTGCCCTGCCCTACGCCGAAAATGACGTGGTGCTACACACAGACACCCGCCTGTTGCCCAAGCGACCGCTGGCCTGGGCCAGCTGGAACTATCGACTCGGCGGCGGCAAGCAACAATTGGCCGCTGTGACCTATGACATGAACATCCTGCAGGGCATCGACAGCGACACGACCTTTTGCGTCAGCCTCAATCAGACCGAAGCCATCGACCCGAACAAAATTCTTGCCCGCTATACCTACTCCCATCCGCAGTACAGCCTGGCAGGCGTAGACGCTCAGGCGCGCTGGCCTGAACTGGATGGCGTTAACCATACCTGGTTTTGCGGCGCTTACTGGGCCAATGGCTTTCATGAAGACGGCGTGGTCAGCGGCCTTCGGGTTGCCTCGGCGTTGGGCGAATCATTGTGAACAGCGCCCTGTACAGCGGCTGGATAGCCCACCGGCGCTTTGCGCCGCGGGCTCATGACTTTCGTTATCGGATCGGCCTGCTGTATCTGGATCTGGATGAGCAGCGCGAGGTATTGAAAGCCTCTCCCCTCGCAGGCAAAAGTCGCTGGTCGCCGTTTTCATTCCGGGAGACGGATTACCTGCGTGAATTTACGCGCAAAGGCATACCGCTGACAGACGCCGTCCGTGAACGCGTCGGCCAAGCCATAGGTCATGTTCCGCAGGGCAAAATCTGCCTGCTGACTCAAGCGCGCAGTTGGGGCCTGGCCTTTAATCCAGTGAGCTTTTTTTATTGCTTTGAAGAGGATGGCGCGCTGGCGGCTATTCTCTGTGAAGTCAGCAATACACCGTGGCGCGAGCGCTACCACTATGTATTGCCTGCCGACGGTGAAGGTCATCAGCACTTCGCCGTAGCCAAGGCCTTCCACGTTTCGCCGTTCCTGCCCCGCGATCTTGAATACCGGATGAGTTTCAGTCCGCCCGGCGAGCGTCTCGGCGTTCACATGGCAGACTGGCAAGGCGATCTGAAAATGTTCGACGCCACGCTTAACCTGCAACGCCGGGACCTGACAAGAAGCAATCTGCATCGTTATTTACTGGCTTTTCCATGGATGACCGCCAAGACCTGCCTGGCGATTTACTGGCAAGCATTACGTCTATTTTTGAAACGTGTTCCACTTTTTTCTCATCAGGCCGCTGACGGCGACTACCGCACTGCCGCCACGCAATTGAAGGGTAAACCCCATGAAAAGCAGTAGCAGTTTTTCGGCCAATCTGGGCACCAACAGCCTGACTGCCAACATCCTGCGGCGCGGCGTGCTACGCCAGCTTGCCCGGTTGCGCAGCGGCCAACTGGTCGTCAATGAAGGCGATGAGCGCCATGTATTCGGCGTGGCAGGGGCCGTTGTCCAGGGCGAGATCCAGATTCTCGACTCAGCCACCTGGGGCATGGTCGCCAGTAATGGCTCCATTGGCGCAGGCGAAGCCTACATCCATGGCTACTGGACCTCGCCGGACCTGACTGCCGTCATCAGGGTTTTCGTCAGCAACCTGGATGTGCTGGACGCGATGGAAGGCGGAATAGCACGGCTGGGCCGCCCCTTCATTCAGGCGTTGCACTGGCTGAATCGCAATACCCGTGAAGGCTCGCAGAAAAATATCGCCGCCCATTACGATCTGGGCAACGAGCTGTTCAAGCAGTTTCTTGACCCCACCATGATGTATTCGGCGGCGCAGTTCCTGACGCCTGAAGACACCCTGGAACAGGCGCAGTTGAACAAGCTGGAACGAATTTGTCAGAAGCTGGCGTTGAAACCCGAGGACCACCTGCTGGAAATCGGTACCGGCTGGGGCAGCATGGCGATTTACGCTGCGCAGCACTATGGCTGCAAAGTCACAACGACGACGCTGTCCCAAGAGCAGTTCGCCTACACCGAGGAGCGAATTGCGACGCTGGGCCTGAAAGATCAGATCACCCTGCTGCTCAAGGACTATCGGGACCTTACGGGACAGTTCGACAAGCTGGTCTCGATTGAAATGATTGAAGCGGTCGGCCACCGGTTTCTGCCGACTTACTTCAAGCAATGCGCCCACCTGCTCAAGGACGACGGCCTGATGTTGCTGCAAGCCATCACCATCCGCGAGCAGCGTTACGAGCAGGCCAAAGGCAGTGTCGACTTCATCCAGCGCTATATTTTTCCCGGTGGTGCGCTGCCGTCGGTGCACAAAATGCTGGAAATTGTCGGTCGCGACACTGACATGAACCTGCTGCACATGGAGGATTTTGGCCTGCATTACGCGCGCACCCTGCGCATCTGGCATGACAACTTTCGACACGCTCATGGTTACCTCGCAGAGCTGGGCTACGACGATTACTTCCTGCGGCTGTGGGAGTTTTACCTGTGCTACTGCGAGGGTGGTTTCCTGGAACGTACCATCGGCACCGCGCAGTTGCTGCTGGCCAAACCCTGCGCATCGCCACAGCCGCTGTTGGGCCGTTTCAATGCTTAAGCAGATCGCCAATGCTGTGCTATTCCAGCTCGGCTGGTTTGCCTGCGTGCTGGGCGGTAATAGTTATTGGCTGTTGATTCCGGTTGGCGTCCTGCTCATTCATCTGCTGTGGATAAGTTCGTGGACGGCCGAAGGTAAATTATTGCTGTGGATAACCGGTCTGGGCACCTTGCTGGACAGCGGACTGATGCTGCTCGGCGTCTTCGACTTTGGCAGCCAGGGCTTGCTGATCCCGCTGTGGCTGATTCTGCTGTGGGCAGTATTGGGCACTACGCTCAGGCATTGCCTGGCCTGGACCGCAAAACCTTGGTGGCGCGCCAGTATCCTTGGAGCGATTGGCGGGCCGATGTCGTATTACGCCGGTTCGCAGCTGGCTGGCGTGCAGCTGCCGCTGGGTTTATGGCCGAGCATGGCACTGCTGGCGGTGCTATGGGCCGTGGTATTTGCGCTGCTGCAATGGCTATCCGGTCGATTGCTCACCGGTCATTCAGTCAACATGCCCGCCTCGCGCTGACATACACTGCGCGCCTATGACTGCCACCCTGATCCCGACCCGCCCGATTCCCACCGAAACCGCCATCACCTGCTCAACCTGCGCAGCCTGTTGCTGCCAGCTTGAAGTCATGCTGATTACGGACACCGGCGTGCCTGAACGCTTTATCGATACCGACGACTGGGGCGGCGAAGTCATGCTGCGGCTGGACGACGGCTGGTGCGCCGCGCTGGATCGCAACACGATGATGTGCACCATCTATGAGAAACGTCCCCTGATCTGCCGGGAGTTTGAGACCGGTTCAGAGGAGTGCATGCATGAAAGGCTGGGGATTGAAGGGGCTTACTTGTAGCGGCATTGCCAAGGCCGTATTTGCGGCGCTCTTATCGCGAGCAAGCTCAGCTCCCACAGGGGAACACGGTTAGCTGTAGGAGCCGAGCTTGCTCGCGATGGCGTCAGAGCGGCATCGTGTAATGCAATGCGTAGCTCTCAATACCGTCGTTTGGCTCTTTGATACCAGCGTTCGAGTAGTGAGTCGCACGGATGCCAATTTCATGACCGCCGTTGAAGCGCACACCAAAGCCGATACGGTCTTCAAAGTTGAAAGCCGAACCCAGCTTGTTGTCTTCGATTTGCGTATTGGAGAATACAGCGACACCGATACCGGCTTCGATGTAAGGCTTCACGTTCTGGCCAGCGAATTCGTAAACGAATACCGGAGAAAACGAAAGGCTGTTGTTGCTGGAACGCTTGTCGCCATCCCAGTACGTGTAAGCGCCATCCCAATAACCGGTCAGGCGACCTACATCGCTCTGCAGCCAGCTTTTATCCCAATCAAACTTCATGCCCAGGCGGTAAGTCTGGGTCGTCTGGCCCGTCTGACCGACCGAAAACTCAACGCCAGCGGCTTGAGTAAGTGAAGTTTGCCCCATCAACGCAGCCGCAAGCGCAGCCAAGCACAACAGACGCTTCATCAGAAACTTCCTATTTCGAATGCATTATTAAGTGTATTTGCAGATAACCGACTTGCTATAGAAATCTGGCGTGGAACGTTAGTTCCAATGCCAAGCAAAGCTTTTCACGATTTTTTTACAAATCGAAGAATCGCACATTGTCAGATTTTTTCCATAGTGTAGGTAGGATGTTTCCGAAATTATACAAATCAGCGCTGGTCCAGAACTGCGTTTCCTGGGCGTTTCCATCGTGCAGGAGGCCGTGTTGAGCCAACAACCGCTGGAGCTGGCGAGCCACGGCGTGACCGGTGTCGATCAAGATGACCGATTCCGGAATCATTTCCCGCAGCAGAGGTTTGAGGAAGGGATAGTGGGTACAGCCGAGGATGATCGTGTCGCAGCCCTCGGCGAGAAGCGGTTCGACATAGCCCCGCAGCAGGGCACGAATGGTCGGGCTGAACAGATCGCCCGCTTCGATCAGTTCCACCAGGCCGGGGCACGGCTGCGTCACGACCCGTACATCACCCGCGAAACGGTCGAGCAAGGCGGCGAACTTCGCGCTTTGCAAAGTACCGGTGGTAGCGAGCACCCCAACCACACCACTGCGGGTCGCAGCCGCCGCCGGTTTGACCGCAGGCTCCATTCCGATAATCGGCCAGTCAGGATAATGTTCACGCAATTGAGCGGCGGCAGCGGCAGTCGCGGTGTTGCAGGCCAGCACCAGTGCCTTGGCCCCTTGCTCGCGAAAGAATTGCGCGATGATCATGCAGCGTTCGCGGATGAACTCCGGGGTTTTCTCTCCGTAAGGAATATGCCCGCAGTCCGCGACGTACAGCAGCGACTCGTTGGGTAACAGGTTGTGAATCTCGCCCAGCACCGACAAGCCACCTACGCCGGAATCAAATACGCCCACCGGCGCATCGCTGGCTTTACTCATGCTGCCCTGCACCGCAGACGCTACACCCCGGATCACGCTTGACCTTCAATTCACGAAAGCGGGTGCTCAGCGCGTCAATCAACAACAAACGCCCCACCAGCGGCTCACCGAAACCGACTAGTACTTTGAGTGCTTCAAGGGCCTGCAGGCTGCCGACCAATCCCACGAGAGGCCCGATCACACCGGCTTCGCTACAGGTCAGCTCGGCTTCGCTGCCGTGACCATATAAGCAGTGATAGCAAGGGCTTTCAGGTCGACGTGGATCGAACACCGACAACTGCCCTTCCAGGCGAATCGCCGCACCGCTGACCAAGGGTTTTCTGGCCGCCACACAGGCGGCATTGACCGCACCACGAGTCGCGAAATTGTCTGAGCAATCGAGTACCAGATCGACACCCTCGACGGCCGTCGCCAGGGAATCGACATCCAGCGCGGCGCGATGAGGGACAAGAGATATCTCAGGATTGATTGCAGTCAGACGAGCGATGGCCGAATCCACCTTGCTCTGCCCGACTGTCTGGCTGTCGTGAATAATCTGGCGTTGCAGGTTCGTCAGGTCAACGGTATCGAAGTCGGCCAGGTGCAATTCGCCAACACCTGCGGCCGCCAGATACAAGGCAACGGGAGAGCCCAGGCCACCGAGGCCCACGATCAGCACCCGGCTTTGCTTGAGTTTGAACTGACCTTCGATATCGACGTGCTGCAGCAGAATCTGTCGGCTATAGCGCAACAGTTCCTGATCACTCAGCACGGCAGACGCCCAAAGGTAATGCGCTCATGGTCGCCCAGGTCGCGGCGGGTCTGAATCTTCTCAAAACCATGGCGGCTCAACAGCTCGCGGACCGCTGCACCCTGGTCGTAGCCATGCTCCAGCAGCAACCACCCATCGTCGTTCAAGTAGTTCGGTGCTTGCTCGATGATCATGCGTAGATCATCCAGACCATCCGACCCGGCCACCAGCGCGCTGCTGGGCTCGAAACGCACATCGCCCGCCGCCAGATGCGGATCTTCGGCAGCGATGTACGGCGGGTTACTGATGATCAGATCAAAGCGCTGACCTTCAAGAGAGCTGAACCAGTGACTGCTCAGCACCCTGGCGTTGTCCAGATGCAGACGTTGACGATTGCGCTCGGCCAACGCGACGGCTTCTAGCACCCGATCCACCGCCGTCACTTGCCAGACCGGCCGCTCGCTGGCCAGAGCCAATGCAATCGCTCCAGTACCGGTGCCCAGGTCAAGCACACGAGTGGGCGCAAAGGCAGGCACCAGTTCCAATGCTGCTTCAACCAGCATTTCGGTTTCAGGACGCGGAATCAATGTATGAGGCGCGACGTCAAGATCCAGCTTCCAGAACCCCTGCTGCCCCAGAATGTAGGCCACGGGTTCACCGGTACGACGGCGCTGCAGATGGGAAGCAAAGGTCAGTGCAGCTTCGCTGCTGACAATTCGCTCCGGCCAGGTGTGCAGGAAACTGCGCGGTTTACCCAGCGCAGCCGCCAGAAGCAGTTCAGCATCAAGACGGGCAGTTGGTGAATCAGGAAGCTCGGCGCTTCTTAACAGGCTGGCGATGATGGTCATTTACTCACCCAGTGCCGCTAGTTGGTCTGCCTGATATTCGGCAAGTAGCGGCTCTATCACTGCATCGACACCACCGGCTAAAACTTCATCCAGCGAATACAAGGTCAAATTCACGCGGTGATCCGTTACTCGCCCCTGAGGGAAGTTATAAGTCCGGATACGCTCGGATCGATCACCCGAGCCCACCAGCAGTTTACGCTCACTGGCAATGGCATTGGCAGCGGCGCTGGTTTGCTGGTCGTTCAGTTTGGCAGATAGCCAGGACATCGCACGGGCACGGTTCTTGTGCTGCGAGCGCTCTTCCTGGCACTCGACGACAATACCCGACGGAAGGTGAGTAATGCGAATCGCCGAGTCAGTCTTGTTGACGTGCTGACCACCCGCGCCCGATGAACGATAGGTGTCAACACGCAGGTCCGCAGGATTGATTTCGATTGCCTGTTGCTCGTCCGGCTCAGGCAGAACGGCTACTGTGCAGGCGGAAGTATGGATACGACCCTGGGATTCTGTTTCCGGAACCCGCTGCACGCGATGCGCACCGGACTCGAATTTGAGCTTGCCGTAAACGTTCTCGCCTTCAACCCGGGCAATCACCTCTTTATAGCCGCCATGCTCGCCTTCGTTTTCGGACAGAATCTCTATCCGCCAACCACGGCGCTCGGCATAACGCGAATACATGCGGAACAGGTCGCCGGAGAAAATAGCCGCCTCGTCGCCACCGGTGCCGGCACGAATTTCGAGGAACACGTTACGCCCGTCATTCGGGTCCTTGGGCAGCAACATGCGTTGCAGCTGGCTTTCCAGATCGGCCAGCAATTGCTTGGTCTCGCGGACTTCCTCCACCGCCATTTCACGCATGTCCGGATCGCTGTCCTTGAGCAATGCCTGAGCACCGTCCAGATCAGCCAAGGCCTTGAGCAGCTGTTTATAAGCAGCGACGATTGGCTCTACTTCAGCGTATTCCCTGGAGTACGCGCGAAACCTGGTCTGATCCGAAATAATCTCGGCATCGCCAAGCAACGCGGTCAGTTCCTCGAAACGATCGCTGAGGATATCGAGTTTGTTGAGCAGTGAGGCTTTCATTGCGGGGGTTTATCCGTCGAGCCCTCACCGAGGGCAAAAAGTTCCTGGGCCATGGCCAGCGCGTCGAGGCGGCCTTCGGCAGAGAGTTTTTTCAACTGCACGCTCGGCGCGTGCAATAACTTGTTGGTCAACCCGCGCGCCAGCTGCACCAGCACGTCTTCGGCGTTGCCGCCGTTGGCCAGCATACGCTGAGCCTTGAGTAATTCTTCGTCGCGCAATCGCTCGCTTTGCTGGCGATAAGCCCTAAGCACGTCCACTGCGGCCAGTTCACGCAGGCGGAACATGAATTCATTGGCGCCCGTCGAGACCAGCTCTTCGGCTGCCATGGCAGCGCCCTGGCGACTCTTGAGGTTCTCGGCGACCACTTCATGCAAGTCGTCAACGGTATATAGATAGACGTCGTCCAGCTCGCCGACTTCGGGCTCGATGTCCCGTGGCACAGCAATATCGACCATGAAGATCGGCTTATGTTTGCGCAGCTTCAGGGCACTTTCAACTGCGCCCTTACCAAGAATCGGCAGCTGGCTGGCCGTCGAGCTGATCACAATGTCGCTATTGACCAGCTCTCCCGGGATGTCAGAGAGCAATACCGCGTGAGCGCCGAACTCGGCTGCCAGAATACTCGCCCGCTCAAGGGTCCGGTTGGCAACCACGATGCGCTTGACGCCAAGGTCATGCAAATGACGCGCAACCAACGTGATGGTTTCACCCGCGCCGATCAGCAAAGCCTGGCTGCGTTGCAAATCACTGAAAATCTGTTTTGCCAGACTGACAGCGGCAAAAGCCACGGAAACCGGGTTTTCACCAATAGCCGTATCGGTGCGTACCTGCTTGGCAGCGCTGAAAGTGGCCTGAAACAGTCGGCCCAGCAACGGACCGATGGTGCCGGCTTCCCGGGCCACGGCGTAGGCGGACTTCATCTGACCGAGAATCTGCGGCTCACCCAATACCAGCGAGTCGAGCCCGGAGGCGACTCGCATCATGTGACGAACAGCCGCATCGTCGGCGTGCACATAAGCACTCGCGCGCAGCTCATCCAGGCTTAAATGGTGATATTCGGCCAGCCAGGCGAGCACCGTCTCAGAACCGATCTGGTCCTGTTCGATGTACAACTCGCTACGATTACACGTAGAAAGGATCGCAGCTTCGCGGCTATTGGTAAGGCGGCAAAGCTGCTGCAAGGCCTCAACCAGCTGCTCTGGCGTAAATGCCACGCGCTCGCGGACGTCTACTGAGGCAGTCTTATGGTTGATACCAAGTGCAAGGAAGGCCATTCAAGGTCGCTGATGGTGACGTGAAGCCGACAATTGTCCTACTTCAATAGACTCAGAACAACCACCGTTGACTATTGTCCTAATAGACTCACGCTGCAAACGCCCCGAAATGGCGCTTACGGCATAAACAAATATGCGTTCCGGCAGTTTTCCAACCGGCTGTGGGTTTGCTCCCAGCCTTGTGTCATGATGCTCAAAACCGCAGGTAAGTCGTCCCTTCTTATATATGAATAGATCCTCCGCGCTGTTTCTCGCCCTCGTCTTTCTCAGCGGTTGCCAGTCCATGGCTCCGGTTCAGCCGCAGACTACTCCTGCGCCGAAAGACACCGCCCCCGCACCTGAAGCCAAGCCTCAGGTCTACGGCTCGTTCACTCAGGAAACCCTCGTCAGCCTGCTGAGCGCGGAACTGGCTGGCCAGCGCAATCGTTTCGACATTGCCCTGGACAACTACGTGACCCAGGCGATCAACACTCAGGATCCGGGTGTTTCCGAGCGCGCATTCCGCATTGCCGAGTATCTGGGTGCCGATCAGGCGGCGCTGGACACTTCGCTGATCTGGGCCAGAAACGACCGGGAAAACCTTGAAGCACAGCGCGCAGCAGCCATTCAACTGGCTCGGGCGGGACGCTATGACGACTCCATGGTGTACATGGAAAAAGTCCTGCAAGGTCAAGGCGACACGCATTTCGACTTCCTGGCACTGTCAGCGGCGGAAACCAATCCGGAAACCCGCAACGCGCTGCTTACCAGCTTTGACCGACTGCTGGTCAAATACCCAAACAACGGACAGCTGATTTTCGGCAAGGCATTGCTGCTTCAACAGAACGGTGACGCACAAGCCTCACTGAAGCTGCTGGAAGATAATCCGCCTAAAGAAGGTGAAATTGCTCCGATACTGCTACGCGCTCGCCTGCTGCAAGGCTTGAACCGTGGCAAGGAAGCATTGCCGATCCTCGAAAAAAGCATCAAGAAATACCCGGACGACAAGCGCCTGCGCCTGACTTACGCCCGCATGCTGGTTGAACAGAACCGCATGGAAGACGCCAAAGTGCAGTTCTCCAGCCTTGTGCAGCAGTATCCAGATGACGATGAACTGCGTTTCTCCCTGGCATTGGTCTGCCTTGAAGCCAAGGCATGGGATGAAGCAGCAGGTTATCTGGAAGAGCTGATAGCCCGCGGCGCTCATGAGGACTCCGCGCACCTGAATCTGGGTCGCATCCATGAAGAGCGTAACGATCAACAAAGCGCACTTGCCGAATATGCCCAGGTTGGCCCCGGCCCGGATTATCTGTCCGCACAGTTACGTCAGGCCGATATTCTGATGAGCAACGGCAGCGCGGCCGAAGCTTCCAAACGTTTGTCAGAGGCTCGCGATTCACAACCTGACTACGCGATCCAGTTGTACCTGATCGAAGCCGAAACCCTGTCCAGCAACAATCAGGTGGATCGCGCCTGGCAGTTGCTGAATCAAGCGCTCAAGCAGTATCCGGATGACCTGAATCTGCTGTACACCCGCTCGATGATGGCGGAAAAACGCGGTGATCTGGCCCAGATGGAAAAAGACCTGCGCTCGATTCTCAAGCGTGAGCCGGAAAACGCCATGGCGTTGAATGCGCTGGGCTACACCCTTTCCGACCGCACCACGCGCTATGCAGAAGCCAAGGAGCTGATCGAAAGAGCCCACAAACTCAATCCGGAAGATCCTGCAGTCCTCGATAGCCTTGGCTGGGTAAACTACCGCCTGGGTAATCTGGACGAAGCCGAGCGCCTGCTGCGCCTGGCACTTGAACGCTTCCCCGATCATGAAGTGGCCGCCCACCTGGGCGAAGTGCTGTGGGCCAAAGGCGAGCAGCGCGAAGCCCGCAAAGTCTGGGGCAAAGCCCTTGAAGAACAACCTGACAGCCCTATTCTGCGCAGCACTCTGTTGCGCCTGACCGGATCCGAGACTCTTTAATTTTATGTTTTTGCGCCATGTAGTCGTATTCAGCCTCATCGCCCTGCTCGCCGGTTGCGCAGGCCTAACTTCCCGGGAAGCCGTCGAAGGCAAGGGAGACCCGGCGCAGTGGCGTCAGCACAAAGAACAACTGACCGCCCTCGACGGCTGGCAGATCAACGGCAAGGTCGGCATTCGCGCGCCAAAGGATTCAGGAAGCGGCACGCTGTTCTGGCTGCAACGCCAGGACTACTACGACATTCGTTTGTCCGGTCCACTGGGACGCGGCGCCGCACGCTTGACCGGCCGTCCCGGCAGCGTTGCGCTGGAAGTTGCCAACCAGGGTCGCTACGAGGCCCCCACTCCAGAGACACTGCTTGAAGAACAGCTCGGCTGGAAGCTACCCGTTTCGCATCTGGTCTGGTGGGTGCGCGGCCTGCCAGCTCCGGACAGCAAGAGTCGCCTGACACTTGATGGTGACAGTCGTCTGGCAAACCTTGAACAGGATGGCTGGCAGGTTGAATACCTGAGTTATGTCGAACAGAACGGTTATTGGTTGCCCGAGCGCGTCAAGCTGCACGGCCAGGACCTTGATGTCACGCTGGTGATCAAGGACTGGCAGCCACGCAAACTGGGCCAATAAGCATGAGCGATGCACGCCTGACCCTGCCCGCCCCTGCCAAACTGAATCTGATGCTGCACATCCTCGGCCGTCGACCCGATGGCTATCACGAACTGCAAACCCTGTTTCAGTTCGTCGACTACGGTGATGACCTCAGCTTCGCCGTTCGCCAGGACGGTGAAATCCACCTGCAGACCGATGTTCCCGGTGTTCCCCATGACAGCAACCTGATCGTCAAAGCGGCCCGGGCACTGCAACAACAATCGGGTTGCACCCTCGGAATGGACATCTGGCTGGAAAAGCGCTTGCCCATGGGCGGCGGAATCGGCGGCGGCAGCTCCGATGCCGCTACGACATTGCTGGGGTTGAACCATCTGTGGAATCTTGGCTGGGACGAAAATCGTCTCGCCGCGCTGGGCCTGACTCTCGGGGCAGACGTTCCGGTTTTCGTACGCGGACATGCCGCATTTGCTGAGGGTGTAGGGGAAAAACTCACCCCTGTAGACCCGGAAGAACCGTGGTATCTGGTACTCGTGCCGCAAGTATCTGTAAGTACAGCAGAAATTTTTTCAGATCCACTGTTGACACGTAACACTCCTCCCATTAAAGTGCGCCCCGTTCCCAAGGGAAACAGTCGAAATGACTGCTTACCGGTTGTAGCAAGGCGTTATCCAGAGGTACGTAACGCTTTGAATTTGTTAGGTAAATTTACCGAAGCAAAATTAACCGGAACTGGAAGTTGTGTGTTTGGGGCCTTCCCAAACAAAGCTGAAGCTGATAAAGTCTCGGCCCTTCTTACAGAGACCTTTACGGGGTTTGTAGCAAAAGGAAGCAACGTTTCGATGTTGCATCGCAAGCTGCAAAGTCTGCTCTAAAAAGGAACCGGGTACTGGGTACTCGTTGCAACAAATACAGGGGCGTCGCCAAGCGGTAAGGCAGCAGGTTTTGATCCTGCCATGCGTTGGTTCGAATCCAGCCGCCCCTGCCATTTTCCTATACTCATCCAGGTTACCCTCAGCCTTCAGGTACTGCGCGTGTCCAAGATGATGGTCTTTACGGGGAACGCTAACCCCGATCTGGCTCGACGTGTCGTACGTCAGCTGCATATCCCACTAGGTGATGTTTCTGTCGGCAAGTTTTCCGACGGCGAAATTTCTACTGAGATTAATGAAAACGTCCGCGGTAAAGACGTATTTATCATTCAGCCGACTTGCGCTCCGACCAACGATAACCTGATGGAACTGGTTGTGATGGCTGATGCCTTCCGCCGCTCCTCAGCGTCCCGAATCACTGCTGTGATTCCTTACTTTGGTTATGCCCGTCAGGATCGCCGTCCGCGTTCCGCACGTGTGGCTATCAGCGCGAAAGTTGTTGCTGACATGCTTACCGTAGTCGGGATCGATCGTGTTCTCACGGTTGATCTGCATGCTGACCAAATCCAGGGTTTCTTCGATATTCCGGTAGATAACATCTACGGCTCCCCGGTTCTGGTGGATGACATTGAAGATCAACGCTTCGAAAACCTGATGATCGTTTCCCCGGATATCGGCGGCGTCGTGCGTGCACGTGCTGTTGCGAAGTCTCTGGGTGTTGATCTCGGGATCATCGACAAGCGCCGTGAGAAAGCCAATCACTCTGAAGTGATGCATATCATCGGTGATGTCGAAGGGCGTACCTGTATTCTGGTTGATGACATGGTCGATACCGCCGGCACACTGTGCCATGCGGCCAAGGCCCTGAAAGAGCATGGCGCTGCCAAGGTCTTTGCCTACTGCACACACCCTGTGCTGTCGGGTCGGGCGATCGAAAACATTGAAAATTCCGTGCTGGACGAACTGGTGGTGACTAACACCATCCCTTTGTCCGCTGCAGCACAAGCCTGTAGCCGTATCCGTCAACTGGATATCGCTCCGGTAGTCGCTGAGGCGGTCCGCCGCATCAGCAACGAAGAATCGATCAGCGCGATGTTCCGCTAAGGGGTTTCCCTGAGCTGACACCCTGTTGACGAAAAGCGCCCCGCCCTGACATTCGGTCAGGGCGGGGCTTTTTTGCCCATATCGTCCTGACGTCGGTCGCAAACGTCAGGTCGAATGTGGCTAATTTGGAGATACAAAATGAACGATTTTACTTTGAATGCTGAACTGCGTTCCGACCTGGGGAAAGGTGCGAGCCGCCGCCTGCGTCGTCTCGCAAGCCTGGTTCCAGCTGTAGTTTACGGTGGCGACAAAGCCCCTGAATCCATCAGCCTGCTGGCCAAAGAAGTTGCAAAACTGCTGGAAAACGAAGCTTCGTACAGCCACATCATCGCGCTGACCGTTGATGGCAAAAAGCAAAACGTGATCATCAAAGCTCTGCAACGTCACCCGGCCAAAGGCCACGTGATGCACGCTGACTTCGTACGCGTTGTAGCTGGCCAGAAACTGACCGCTATCGTGCCTGTGCACTTCATCGGTGAAGAAGTTCCAGTCAAGAAAGGCGGCGAAGTTTCGCACGTTACTTCCGAGCTGGAAGTAAGCTGCCTGCCGAAAGATCTGCCTGAGTTCATCGAAGTAGACGTGTCTGCTCTGGAAATCGGTTCGATCGTTCACTTGTCCGACGTTAAAGCACCTAAAGGTGTTGAGTTCGTTGCTCTGGCGCACGGTAACGACCTGGCTGTTGCCAACGTCCACGCCCCACGCATTGCACCGACCGAAGACGAAGCAGAAGAAGGTACTGCCGAGTAATTCATTACTTGGTCATACCGGAGTTGCTCGGGAAACCGCTGTAAAAGTAAGGCAAAACGGGCAGGATCGCGGAGTTTACATCATGGTAAATGAGCAGTTTTCTTCCAGTTTTGCCGCTGTCTGCAGCGGCTTCAACCACAACTCCATAAAAGGGCCCCTGTCGTGACTGCCATACAACTGATCGTTGGCCTGGGAAATCCAGGCGCTGAATACGAACAGACCCGGCACAACGCAGGGGCTCTTTTTGTTGAGCGTATCGCTGACGCGCAACGAGTCAATCTCGTCGCCGAGCGCAAATTTTTTGGCCTGACCGCACGCTTCACTCATCAGGGTCAGGATGTTCGTCTGCTGATTCCCACCACCTATATGAACCGCAGCGGTCAGTCCGTGGCGGCGCTCGCTGGTTTCTACCGGATTCCGGTTGATGCCATCCTGGTGGCGCATGACGAACTCGATCTACCACCGGGTGTTGCCAAGTTCAAACAGGGCGGCGGCCATGGCGGACATAACGGGTTGCGGGACATCATCGCGCAGCTCGGCAATCAGAATACATTTCACCGCTTGCGGCTTGGCATCGGCCACCCGGGCGACGCCAATAAGGTCTCCGGTTTTGTTCTGGGTCGAGCGCCACGCGCCGAACAGGAGAAACTGGACGCCAGCATCGACTTTGCCCTCGGCGTGCTGCCGGATATCTTCGCCGGTGAATGGAACCGGGCGATGAAAAACCTGCACAGCCAGAAGGCCTGACATCACTCGAGGGGAATCACCATGGGCTTCAATTGCGGCATCGTCGGCCTGCCCAACGTCGGCAAATCCACTCTGTTCAACGCCTTGACCAAGTCCGGTATTGCAGCGGAGAACTTCCCCTTCTGCACCATCGAACCGAACAGCGGCATCGTGGCCATGCCCGACCCACGCCTTGCGGCATTGGCGGCCATCGTCAACCCCAAGCGCATCCTGCCGACCACCATGGAATTCGTCGACATCGCGGGCCTGGTAGCCGGTGCGTCCAAAGGTGAAGGCCTGGGCAACAAGTTCCTCGCCAACATCCGCGAGACCGACGCCATCGCTCACGTGGTTCGCTGCTTCGAAGACGACAACGTGATTCACGTTTCCAACAGCGTCGACCCGAAGCGCGATATCGAAATCATCGACCTGGAACTGATCTTTGCCGACCTCGACAGCTGTGAAAAACAGCTGCAGAAAGTCACGCGCAACGCCAAGGGCGGCGACAAGGATGCAGTGGTTCAGAAAGGCCTGCTGGAGCAGTTGATCGCTCACTTCACCGAAGGCAAGCCAGCCCGCAGCCTGATGAAGAACATGAACGCTGACGAAAAAGCAGTGATTCGTGGCTTCCACCTGCTGACCACCAAGCCGGTCATGTACATCGCCAACGTTGCCGAAGACGGTTTCGAGAACAACCCGCTGCTGGACGTCGTTCGCGCCATCGCCGAAGAAGAAGGCGCAATGCTGGTGCCCGTCTGCAACAAGATCGAAGCGGAAATCGCCGAGCTTGATGATGGCGAAGAAAAGGATATGTTCCTCGAAGCCCTGGGCTTTGAAGAGCCAGGCCTGAACCGCGTGATCCGTGCAGGCTACGAAATGCTGCACCTGCAGACCTACTTCACAGCTGGCGTTGAAGAAGTCCGCGCCTGGACCGTACGCGTCGGTGCCACCGCACCACAAGCCGCTGGCGTGATTCACACAGACTTCGAAAAAGGCTTCATCCGCGCCGAGTGCATCGCCTACAACGACTTCATCCAGTACAAGGGTGAAGCCGGTGCCAAGGAAGCCGGCAAATGGCGTCTGGAAGGCAAGGACTACATTGTCAAAGACGGCGACGTGCTGCACTTCCGTTTCAACGTCTGATGGCTTGCGTGGCTCACCACGCGTTCAGCTAAAAAAAACGGGATGCTTTGCATCCCGTTTTTTTGCCTGTGAGTTTCCCGACCCTACTTTTGCAACCGCCCCAGAAGATCTCGATCATATGGAACGGATTCGCCAACCCGGCGATTGAAAAATACTGTATTGGACGGAATGCTTTTATTGACGAAAGAGCAGGCTCCCACAACCACGTTGTCACCCAGCTGGATGTCATCCGAAATAATGCAGGAATGCGCTTGAATCCTGACCCCGTCGCCAATAACCAAACGCACCTCTTCGGCGTTACCCTTGACACCAATGGTGCAGCCTTGCCAGATTCTGAAGTCTTTACCTATTACGGCATAGGAAGTGATCACAATGCCGCTGAGGTGGGCGATCCACAAACCCTCATCTATCTGAGCGCCAAGCATGATTTCCACGTTGTACTGACGGCTCAGCTTTTCATTCAGCAATTTTGCACGGCGTCGCCAGAACTTTGATCCCGAGGTATTGAAAACGTAAGCCAGGCGAAACCAGAACAGGTAACTCGACCTGTTACTCCGCCGACACTTCACATATAAACGCTTCCAGCTGAAGGGCTTATCGAGCCCGCCCAGTACCTCAATGTGCCAATAGCGCATCGCACTTTTAAGTAGCTCAATCATGCCGGGCGCGCCTCTGAACGCTTCCTTGTCAGCTGTGACCCCATGGAAAGCACCAACCCCACCGGCATCCAGAAAACCAGCCAGTAAACGCCTGGACGATTCATGACCGTGTGGTAGTTGAATAGAGCAGTCAGGACAGCAAACACAATAAGTGGGAATCCAACTGATCCGAGCGGGGAGCCCCAGCTATCTCTATTGAGAGACCGCGCGAGCACACAACCGATCATGATCAACAGCAGCAGTGCGCCGCCTACCCCGAACTCATAAAAGAACTGCAAATACAGATTGTGCGCCTGCGTCCAGCAATGCCCACTATCAACGCAGACATTAAATTTGTTGCCTGCACCTGCGCCCACCAACCAAAAATCGGGAAGCCGCTCTAGCCAGTCATGCCAAATCAAATCCCTGTAACTGAAACCGCGGTCGGTCTGCTCCAGCAACATCGGTGATAACCAGAGCAAAACAAGCACGCCAGCAACGGCTGCACCCGCCAACCATTTTCTCGAGCGCTCGTCATTGTGAAATGCAATCGATGCTCCAATGGCTGCCCCATACCCCAGCCATACACCCCGTGACAGGGTGCAGTACAGATAGAGCGATAACGCCAGCACACAAACGCCGTAGACAAGCGCCACAAAACGGCTATAGCGCTTGGTCAACAACTGGTGAACACCGTACACGCCGAAGAAACCATAATAAAGCGCAGCAATAATCGGGTTCTTGAAATCGGCGTAGTCTTTATAGCCTAATTTCTGAATGCGCTGACCATCGAGAAACATATTTGAATCTACGACAAAAAAAGTGTAGATCAAACTGACCAACGCAAAGATGCCCGCAATCAAAAACGCTGCATCCAGGCTTTTCTCCATCAAGTTCTTATCAACCAGAATCTTGATAGCGCAGACGTACAAAAGAATATAGAAACCTGTCTTGAGCTGATCCGAGGCCGATAAATCCGACGTCGGGTTAAGCAAAGCGACCAGCACGGTAAACCCCAATAAAACCAGGAGAGGTAAATAACGCTTACTGCACAAGGATTCACGCACTTCAGGGTCAAGAAAAAGCAGAATCAACGCCGGTAAAAACAGAGTCAGGTTTGAGATGGTCGTAAATCTACTGCCATCTGAGATATAAAGCATTCCACTGATGTGAACAGTAAATCCTGCCACCAAAAGATAAAGAAAAAATCTGGATACAGCCGCTACCATATAAACCTCTTCACACTGCTCATGCGCCTGCTCGCGCCCATCAGAGGGCGACCCATAATGGTGGTCTGGATAAAACCATTGGGTCTTTGGCATCTCAGTGCGCTAAAACCTGACGATGCCTGACTAATCAACCAAGGAGCTCGAATCAATAAGACGTCACTTGCCTCTACTTCTTTGGGCGCATAGGCGAATTTTTTTGCGAAGCCACCGCCCATTGTCGAGCACAGGTTGCGCGGGCTGGACGACAATCGCCGTTGATGCGTTGAAAGCTCGGGATCGATCATTGCCAGTGACAGTAGCCTTAAGCGATGAACGTCTCCGGTGAAATATTGAAATATGGACTTTGCAGGCATGCAGCAATACTCCATACGACGCTCAAGATTGGCTGCGCATTCTAGTCAGATGTGTCAACCCTGTGAAGGCGTGAATCTGATGGCCAGGCTTGAGAGCATCTTGATAATGATAATCTCTCTCATGTACAGTCACAGCCTTCCTTGTTACCTGCCTGTGCAAAGAGCGTCACGCTGTGGATGAGTCACCCCAAAAACTCGCTCTGTACCTGGCCCATCGTGCTGCGCTGGTAGATTACGCAGCCCCTATCGTCGGTTGTCGCTCCAGGGCTGAAGACGTCGTTCAGGAAGCCTGGCTGCGCTTTGACACTCGCAAGGGCGAATACCTCGACCTGAGCCATCCACTGGGTTACCTGTATCGCATCGTCCGCAACCTGGCCCTGGACCTGACCCGCAGCATGGCCACCGAAAAGCGCCAGCCGGACAGCCAGGCGATTCTCGATGAAATGCCCTCAAACACCGCTTCGCCTGAACGCGAAGCCGCCAGCCACGACGAATTACGGCTGATCAGCGACGCCCTTGGCGAGCTGCCGGAACGCACACGCACCGCGTTCGAAATGCACCGTCTGGGCGGCTATACCTTGCAGCAGGTCGCGAGCGCATTGGGTATCTCAATGGGGCTGGCCCATCAGTTGGTTCATGACGCCCTGAGCCACTGCGCCTACCGGCTGGAACAAGCCGATGCCTGAGCACGATAATCCAACGCCTTTTGCCCAAAGCAGCCCCTCTATGCGACCCTTGCATACTTTTGAAGCTGAGGGAGATCGGTCCGCGATGCCCGAAACAGGACCTCGACAGCCACATATGGACATAGCTCTGGACTGGCTGTTGCGCCTTCAGCAATCGCCCGAAAACGCCGCCCTGAAAGCTGAAGTCAGTGAATGGGAGCAGGCTGCCCCGGAAAACGCCCAAGCCATGCGCAAGGCCCAACGGCTATGGCGCCTGACAGGCCAACTGCCCGCGACCACCGACCAGAACTGGCCTCCAGTGGCACCACAAACATCGCCCGCCCCGTCACCTGTATCAGCGGCAGCGCCAGCGCGACCCTCCAGACGTAGACCCCGTCGCCACTATTTTGCCGTGGGCATTGCAGCCTGTTTGCTGGTAGCTGTAGCGCCACGGTTATGGCTGCAGATAGAAGCGGACTACCAAAGCCCGTCTGGAGCACGCAGCACCGTCAACCTGGCAGATGGCAGTCGAGTGATCCTCGACAGTAATAGCGCACTGGCCGTGGACTTCACAGGAGCCGAACGCCATGTACGGTTGCTGGCCGGGCAGGCTTATTTCGACGTTGCGCCTGACGCCAATAAACCCTTTCATGTGAAAGCCGGGGATGTAGACGTCAGAGTCACCGGCACTGCATTCAACGTCGATCTGGAAGACAAGCAGATCGACGTTGCGGTCAGCCATGGCTCGGTACGGGTCTCCGATAAAACCTCGGGCCAACCGCTTAGCCAGCCACTGACTGCAGGCCAGCGCCTGACCTATGACCGGGATCTGCATCAGGCAAACCTGCAATCCATGCCGGTCAACCAGATTTCGCCGTGGCGCAATGGACAATTGATTGCCAACAACGCCCGCCTGGGTGACGTCGTTGCACAGATGCGCCGCTATTTGCCGGGGCTGATCATGCTTGGCGATGACGATCTGGCAAACAAGCGCGTGACCGGTGTGTACGACATCGACCAGCCCGAAGCTGCACTCGCTGCCTTGGCAAAAGCCCATGGCGCAACCGTCAGCTACCGCACACCTTGGGTCAGAATCGTCTCCAGATAAAGACGTCCTTATTCCCCCGAAGCTAACACTGTATCTGTAGGAGCTGCCAAAGGCTGCGAAGCATTTATCCTGACACACCGCGATCGCAGCCTTCGCCAGCTTCTCTAGGTCTACCTTTCCCACCCCGCCCCCCTCCCCTTGAATTTATTTTTATTATTTTCTGAAAATTTCCAGAGCTGTCCCGTCCTTGGTCTCGAACGGTAACTGCAAGCAATTCGCATTCAAGTTTTTGAGCTTTTTTTGGCTCATCCGGGGACATGACATGGCTAAGGATTTTTCACACAACCCGCACCTGGGCGTTAACAGGCAGTGGGCTGGGTTGGCTGGGATTGGCGCGCTGACTTTATGCTGCGCCCTCACCACCCTGCCCGCTTTCGCCGTGTCACCCTCGGGGACCGAACAAGCCGCCATGCAGGCTCAGCACAACTTTGATATTCCGGCGCAGAGCCTGGCATCGGCCTTGATCAGTTTCGGTCAACAAAGCGGGCTGCAAGTGAGCGTTGATTCCGCCCTGCTGGAAAACCGCACGTCGCGCTCGGTCAGCGGTTCGCTGAGCAGCGCCAAGGCTCTGGACAATCTCCTGAAAGGCTCCGGCGTCGGCTGGACGTACAGCTACGGCAACCTGTTGCTGTACCGCGATGAGCCGCTTGCCGGAGAAGACACGGCGATGGAAATCGGCACCACCGTTGTACTCGGTAGCACCGAGGAAAAAAGTTACATGGGCGAAACCGTGATCGGCGAGAAGGCTATCAAGGCATTCCCCGGCGCCAATGGCGACATCACTACATTGCTGCGCATGCACCCGAGTGTGCAGTTCAGCAGCAATCAGCAGAGTTCAAATACTCCCGGAGAGCTTGAACCCGCTAATATCAGTATCAACGGGGCCAAGTACTACCAGAACAACTTCATGATCGATGGCATCTCGATCAATAACGATCTGGATCCTGGAGCTCAGAGCTATGGCCTCAATCGTCAGTTTGATGCCACGCCAAGCAACTCTCACGGGATAGCCCTGGATGCCGACCTGCTGCAGGAAGTAAAGGTCTACGACAGCAACGTGCCAGCTGAATATGGGGGATTCAATGGTGGTGTGATCGACGCAATCACACGTCGCCCCTCCCAGGAGCTACACGGGAAGATCTCAGCATCCATGACCCGTTCGGAGTGGACGAAGTACCACCTCAACGAGGGTGATGAAGTCGAGTTTGCCAACGCCTCCAACGAACAATATCAACCCGACTTTGAAAAACTGACAGTACGCGGCACCCTTGAAGGACATATCACGGATGACTTCGGAGCAATCGTCAACTTCTCGCAGAAACGCTCAACCATTAACCTCAATGCCTACGACAACGGGTACCAAAGTAAAACCAGTGAAAATAATCGCGATCAAACCCGGCGTATTGACAATTACCTGATCAAAACCTATTGGAACGTCAATGAGCGACTTACGCTAGATAGCTCATTTACCTATGCGCCCCAAGAAAACACTTTCTTCACCGCCAATCGCAAAAACTCTGAGTTCACCAACATAAACGGTGGTTACCAGACTTCATTCAAGGCGATCTGGTCAGGAGATAAAGCGACCTGGACTCATAAACTAGCCCTGACGGACCTGACATCTTCGCGCGATGCTGACACCAACAATATGGTTTGGTGGTACTACTCCGCAGACAAGAACTGGGGCAATCCCACCGGCAATACTGCTCGCAGCGTCGAAGGTAATGTCGGCTCACTGGAACAGCGCCAGCGTGGCATCACTTACACGTTGAAATCCGATTGGGTGCCTTTGCAGTTCGCTGGCCTGGAGCACAACCTGACCAGCGGCATAGAGCTGGCTCACACAGTCGCCGAATGGGAGCGTGATGATGAAGTGACTGCCGTCACCGGCTTCACTCGTGATAACGGCACCACCTGCGCTGCGGGCGATGATCTGTGCTCAGTGAGCCGATTGCTTAACAACAACACCCGTCAATTCGGCAGCTTAAAAACGGTGTATGGCGCCGGTAGCATCAGCATTACCGAAAACAAATATGCCTTCTATCTGCAAGACAACCTGCAACTGGGCAAGCTCGGCTTGCGTCCAGGCCTTCGCTTCGAAGGCGACGATTACATGGAAAAGAAAACCATCGCGCCGCGTTTTGCCGGCGACTATGACTTCTTTGGGGATCGCAGCACCGTCGCAGTGTTTGGTGCCAACCGTTACTACGGGCGTAATATCTACAAATACCGACTGGCAGATGGCCGACAGCAGCTCAATAAAACCTATCGACGGACGTCCTCTGGCGGCAACTGGACGGTGTCGTCCCAGCAACTCAACACCACGCGTTTCTCGGGCCTGGACATTCCGTACGATGACGAGTTGATGGCGGGTATCGAACAACGCTGGTTCGATACCGAGTTCAAACTCAAATACGTACACCGCGAGGGGCGTGACAAAATCATTCGCCCCTCAGCAAGAATTCAGGGCCTGCCAGCCGAAAGTGGCTATGCGACAACTTACTACAGCTATACCAACGACGGTCAAAGCGAAAGTGACAACGTCAGTCTGACCATTACGCCCCTAAAAGATCTGGAATGGCAGGGAACCAAAACCAGCCTGCAATGGGCACTCGACTGGTCAAAAATCAAGTCTGCCGACGCCAATTACGATGAAGGCCTCACTATCAATCAGTTCGAGAATCTGGACGTAATCTACGACGGCAAGATAATGAAATATGACGAACTACCCGCCAGTGACTACAACCGCCCATGGACGGCACGCATGACCGCCATCACCGAAATTCCACAATGGAACCTTACCATCAGCAATTTCATACGCTATCGAGGCCCCTACGATCAGATAGTTGAAACGAACGATGAGGTATTCGTGGGCGGGACCGCTTTACCTGTTTTCGAAGCCGTCCGTGTCAGCGCTGCACCTACTTGGGATATGCGTCTGGACTGGGAGATACCAACGGGCAAGGACGAGGCATTGTTTGTAGGAGTAGATGTGACCAACGTTACGGACAAGGTCAACAGCATCGCAGGAAGGACCAATACATCTGCAACAACCTACGAAACAGGCCGCCAGTATTGGCTCGAAGTCGGCTACCGCTTCTAACCCCTGATCGCCCCGTCTAACACTCGCTGAGAACGCTGATGAAATTATTCATTGTGGGCCTGTTCGCTCCACTATTCCTGTGCGCCTGCGCCTCGATTACCCCCGACCAACAGACCATGCCCTGGGACGCAGCCGTGGTGCGCGGCACGCTGGATAACGGCCTGGAATATCGACTGGTGCGTGACACCCGACAGAAGTCGCGACTCGATATTCGTCTGACGGTCAAAGCCGGTTCGGTGGATGAAGAAGAAGATCAGATCGGCGTCGCCCACATGCTTGAACACTTGGTGTTCTACAGCCACGGCGGCCAGCCGCTGGATGCCCGCAGCCGGATGATTGCCGAAGGCTGGGTTCAAGGCCGTAACTTCAACGCCATGACCGCCTATGACCGCACTCAATACCTGATGAGCCCGCCACGTGGCGCGGCTGAAGCCGATATTGCGCTGCAAAACCTGTCGACCATGCTCTTTGCCGGTGACTTCAGCGCGGATGATCTGGACCACGAACGAAACGTCGTCATCGAAGAGTGGCGCGGCGGCCTTGGCGTGGCGCAACGCATGAATCAGCAGCGTACGGCATCCCAGCGCGTTGGCTCCCGTTATCCGGAACACCGCACCATCGGCAACGAAGGCGCGATTCGCAGCGCCCGCCTTGAGGCATTGCGCGCCTATCAAGAGCGTTGGTATCAGCCAGACAATATGATCCTGTCGGTGGTCGGCGATATTGAGCCGGAACAGTTGATCAAGCACATCGAACGCTGGTTCGGACCACAGCCTGGCAAGCCTGTGCCAGAGCGCCACGCCCATGATCTGCCGCTGGACAACACACTGAAGATCTTTCAATTACAGGACAGCCAGAGTGGTACCAATCAGGTCGCGTTGTTGTTGCGCATGCACGAACCCCTCAGTCGTCCGGCAACCATGGCCGCGCTACGTGAGCGGATGATCGACCGCTTCACGCTTGATGCACTGTTCACCCAACTCAAGCGTCAACCACTGATGCCAGGTGTGCGCAGCCTCACCGCGCAAAAGACCCAGATCGGTGACTACTCCAGCGTGCTCGGGATTGCCGCCGCGGTGGATGGCAATGGACATCAAGCTGCCTTGCGTCAGTTGCTCGAAGAGCTGCAACGCCTGCAACAATACGGCGTGTACCAGGCCGATCTGGACGAGGAGAAAAGCCAGTTGCGCGGTCTGATCGAACGCACGCTGGCCAAGCCTGAATCGCGTACCTTCGAGCAATGGGTCAACGCCCTCAACGATGCCGCCGTGATCGGCAAAGTGCCGCAAAACGCCCATGCCGTCGCCAAGGCCAACCTGCACTGGATTGATGACATCACGCTTGAGGACATCAACCAGCGCCTGAACCGCTGGCTCTCAAGCCCCGATCAGGTTCTGCAACTCAGTGCTCCACGTCTCACGCCACTGACCTTGCCGAGCGTTGCCGAGGTTGAGCAACTGCGCGAAGGCATCCGTCATATGTCGCTGACGCCACCGCAGCCGCGCCCGCTTCCAAAGGCGAACAAAACGGCTGAGATACGAGAAGCGCCAGCAGCCGAGAGCAGCGGCGAGATACTCGCCCGCCGTGAGTTCGCCAAAGAAAAAGTCACGCACTGGCAGTTGAGCAACGGCGACCGGTTGGTCTGGCTGAGGCGTAACGGCGAGGCGGGTCGCTTTATACTGGAAACCGAATCCAGTGCAGGCTTCATGGCCAAAGGCATGCTGCCGTGGCGGGTGCAAATGGCCGCGCAACTGGCTGGCGAAGGTGGCCCAGAGGGCTGGTCGGCAGACGATACCAGCGCATGGCGCAAAGCACTCAAGGTTAATGTTTCGCTGGATCAGCAAGCCGAGCGGTTGCGCCTGAGCCTGTCGGCAATCGCGAAGCCAATCGAACAGACTTCGACACAGCGGCTGGAAAACCTGCTGCAAGCCTATAGGATGACTCAGGATTCGGTGCGCATTGATCGCGACGCATTGGATAAGGCGCGGGAAGACCTGCTCAGCCGTCTCGCTCGTCCCGGTGACGATATAAGTACGCGCAAAGAAGCCGCGTCACGGGCCTTGCTGTACGGCAAGGATAACTGGCAGCCTCCGGTCAGTGCCGATCTGGAGGCGCTGACCGCAGAGCAACTGGACGCTGACTGGCAGCAACTCGCACGCTCTCCCGTGACCTACTACCTGATGGCCGATGTGCCCGACGCCGAACTGGAACCCTTGGTACGCCGCGAACTGGCAGGCATCCCGCGAGGTACCGCGCTGGTGGCGCAATCTACCGGGCAAGCACCCGGTAAACGCCGAACCGATCTGGCAATCGCCATTGAGCCACGCGCTACGTTGCAGGCGCAAAGCTTCACCGAGCAACCCTGGACTCCCGCTCAGGCCGCACGCGTTGCGGCACTTCGGGAGATGGCGCGCAGCCATTTGAAGGACGCGCTACGCCGCGACGCAGCCGGGATCTATCAACTGACCTTCGACAGCCAGTTGAACCCGGCCAGCCAGCGTATCGAGAGCAAGCTGGTGTTCAGTACCGACCCGGCCCGGGTCGAAGAACTGTGGCAACTGGCACGCAAAACCCTCGCTGCCCTGCCCGCCAGCGTGACCGAAGCCAACATCGTCAGCCTGCGTGTCACGCTGCGTAAACAGGAGGCCGAGCGCCGCAAGGATCCAGCAACCCAGTTGCAACGCTTGATTCTGAGCGAGCGCCAGTGGGGTGATCCACGTTACCTGAGCGAGCAACACCAGCTAGTGGAAGCCATTCAGATTGCGCCGATGAAAACACTGGCCGGGCGATTGGTAAATTCTGAAAACCTGACCCAACTGCGCCTGCTACCCGCCGAGCCAGCACAATGAAGACCCTGCGGACCTTTCTGGCCCTGGCCAGCCCATACTGGCGTGATCGCAAGCAGTGGCTGGAGTGGGTAATGCTACTCAGCGTGATCGCCATGGGCCTGATGCTGGTGCAGATCAACGTGCTGATTAACACCTGGAGCAAGACCTTCTACGACACGCTCGCCGAGTTCGATACCCAGGGTGTCATCGCCCTGATGGGCGAATACGCGCTGTACATCGGCGCCTATGTTTTGGTGTACGTGTATCTGGACTGGCTGCGTAAAGCGCTGGAGCTGCGCTGGCGGCGGGCCCTTACCGCCAGCGTCATCGAACGCTGGTTCAGTGGTCAGGCGTTCTATCGCATGAGCCTCGGCAATGAGCCGGACAACCCTGACCAACGTATCGCTGAAGATGTGGATCTGATGGTCAAGCGCAGCATCGAGCTGCTGGTCTCGTTCATCGCCAACCTGGCTCAGGTTGGAGCATTTCTGACGATTCTGTGGAATCTGTCGGGCACGCAGACCTTCGACATTGCGGGCCATAGCTTCACGATCGAAGGCTATCTGGTGTGGATCGTGGTGGTCTACAGCGTTGCGGGCACCCTCATCACTCACCTGATTGGTCGTCCGCTGCAAAGCCTTAACTACGAGCGGCAACGACATGAAGCCAACTTTCGCGCCGACCTGCTGCGCAAGCGCGACAACGCCGAGCAAATAGCGCTGTATCGCGGCGAAGCAGTCGAATCCCGCAAACTCTCAGGCCTCTTCGAAGCCATTGGCGACAACTGGCATCAACTGATGGACAAGCAGCGTAACCTGTCGCTGTTTACCGTTAGCTACAACCGCGTCAGCCTGATTATCCCGGTGTTCGCTGCACTGCCTTTGTTCCTGGCAAAAACCATTACCCTTGGCGGGCTGATGCAGATCCGCAATGCGTTCAACTCGGTACATGGTTCATTAAGCTGGTTCATCAACGTGTACCAGCGACTGATTGAATGGAGCGCGACGGTTGAGCGGTTGGGGCAGTTTGTCGAGGCGATTGAAGCCAGTCGCACCTCGGAGCACGATGCACCTGTGGGTAAAACCCTGTCGCTACAAAACCTGCATGTACTGCTGCCCAATGGCGACGCACTGCTGGGGCCACTGGATACCCAAGTCAACAGCGGCGAATGGCTACGGATTGATGCCGCCAGCGGGCTGGGCAAATCTACTTTGCTGCGTACGTTGCATGGCCTGTGGCCGTTTTATACAGGCCGCTGGCAATTGCCTGACGGGAGCAGTTTGCTGTTGCCACAAAGGCCCTATCTGGCCAGCGTCACACTGCGCGAGCTGTTGGCGTACCCGGCACTGGAAATGCCCCACGATCATCGCCTGGACGGGGTGCTCAAGCAGGTCGGACTGGCTCGGCTTGGCCAGCAGCTCGATGAACAGCGGGAATGGAGCCGGGAGTTATCCGGCGGCGAACAACAACGCCTGGGCATCGCCCGCGCCCTGCTGTACCGCCCGCAAACCTTGTATCTGGATGAAGCCACCAGCCAGCTCGACAGCCAGAGCGCCGTTGCCCTGCTGACCCTGCTCAAGCGGGAGTTGCCTGAAAGCACCGTGATCGGAATCAGCCACCAGCAGGAAGTGGCCAAGCTGTTTGATCGCAAACTGGAGCTGAACAGAGTGGAAGCGGTTTTGGCGTGAGGTTAGGCTGATCGCCGGCCAACCATAGAATCCCCCAAGGCGACCGCGTTCCCCTGTTGGAGCGAGGCTTGCCCGCGAATCAGTCGATGAGGTGAGTCAGGTACGCCGCGTCGCCTTCTTCGCGGGCAAGCCTCGCTCCAACAGGATTTGTGCCATCCAGTGGGACAGGCCGAGCGGCACTACGTTTTAGCCAGGAGGACGTAGGGACATTCGCTAGATCTCCGTCTGCAAAAATACCACCCTCCCGGCTAATGCCATTCCCACGTCGCGCATCTACTTGTGGAAGCGACTTCAATCACTTCCCGTTAAACGCCGTCATGTCCTGCTGCAACAGTCCCAGCAATCGGCTCGAACCAACGCTCAACTGCCTGCCCAACCGGCTGATGATGTGCACCTGTGATTCGCTGAACACTTGGGATTCCAATGGCAATGCTATGAGCTTGCCGCTCGCCAGTTCGTCCACCACCACGAACGTCGGCAACAGGGTTACACCGCCGCTCATGGCAAAGCGTTTGAGCATGGCGAAGGTGTTGCAGGTCAGGGTTGGCATCAGGGAAACGCCGCACTGCTGTTCGGCCTGAGTCAGGATCTGACGGATGCCGTAGGAAACCCCGAGTAGACCCAATCGGTAGCTGTCCAGATCTTTCAAGGGGATCGGCCCGTCATACTGCGCCAAAGGATGGTCGGGGCTGACCATCACGCAGACCGGCTGTTTCTGGTGGGCGTGGGAGCGAATCTTCGGGTCTGCGGGTGGGTTGAACACCAGGCCGATGTGCGCCTCGTCTTCTACTACCTGACGGATTACTTCATTGGTGCCACACACGTTCACTTGCAGTTCGACCTTGGGGTACAGCGTCGAGAATTTTGTCAGCGGCTCGGTCAGGCCATCGATAAACCCTTCACCAATCGCCAACACCACCGAACCACTCTGCAAACCGCGTAACGCTTGCAGCGATTCCAGCAAAACCTCCTGCTGGGAAAGTCGCTGCCGGTAGTAAGCCAGCACTCGATCCCCCGCCTCGGTCGGCTTCACGCCACGGCGATGACGCTCCAGCAACGGTGCGCCCAGCTCATGCTCCAACTGGGCGATCTGCCGACTGACTGCAGACGGCGCAACGTCGAGAAAATCCGCCGCTGCACGAACACTGCCCAGTCGCACGGCCTCGAAGAAATAAAGAATGCGTCGATCCTGAACCAGACTCATGGGTCACCTGCGTTGCTTTCAACGCAACAAAAATGAATTTGGTGATTATTGCTGTGTGTGCAGAGCGGTGTCCATACTCGGTTCATCTGCCGATAACCATTGACGGTGCGACGTAGCCTGTCAAACAGCTGAGCGAGCATTCTGAATGACTTTAAAAGTAGGCGTGATTGGATTGGGCAACATGGGCGGCGGCATGGCTGCAACCCTGGCCAGCAAAGGCTTCGATGTAAGCGGCTTTGACCTGTCGCAGGCTGCACTGGAAATCGCCGAGAGCAAAGGCGTTAAACCGGTGACTGACCGCACCGCACTGATCAAACAGGTCGACGTGCTGATCCTGTCATTACCAAAAGCAGAACACGTGGAATCGGTTTGCCTTGGCGCTGAAGGCGTACTGCAGCACGGCAACGCTGGCCTGATCGTGGTCGACACCACCACTTCTACACCGGAAGCCAGCCGCAAGGTGTCTGCCGCCCTGCTGCAAAAGAGCATTGGCTTCATCGACGCACCGGTTTCTGGCGGCCCTAAAGGTGCAGCCACCGGCACTATGTCCATGGTCATCGGCGCAGAAGACGCAGACCTGGAAAAAGTATTGCCAGTACTTGAAGGCATGAGCGGCACACGGGTTCACGTCGGCAAATGCGGCGCGGGCAACGTTGCCAAGATCGCCAACAACATGCTCGCCGCCTGCCACCTGATCAGCACCGCAGAAGCCGTGAGCATGGCTGCCAAAGCGGGCGTCGATCCGGAAAAACTGATGCTCGGCCTTAATGCCGGTTCCGGCCGCAGTGGCGCCACCCAAGTGATGTTCCCGACCTGGGTACTGAACAAAACCTACAACTCCGGCTTCACCATGGGTTTGATGCGCAAGGACGTCGGCCTGGCCAGCGATCTGGCTGATAGCCTGGATATGGACCTGCCATTGGCGCGCATCGTCGCCCAACTGTGGGCCGCCAGCAGCGAAACGCTGCCGGACGGTGAAGACTTCAACTGCATCGTCCAGCGGACCGATGCCCAGCTGTTCGGCAAAGGGGAATAACCGATGAGCACGCAAAAACTGCTGGACTTGATGCGCCCGTACTGGGGCGACCGCAACACGGTAGCCAGCTACGTCGGCGGCGAATTCGTAGAAGGCCATGGCGAGCCGGTGGAAGTGCGCAACGCCCACGACGACAGCCTGATGTTGAGCTTTCCCGATGCCGACGCATCACTGGTCGCAACCATCGATGCCGCGGCGAAAACCGCCCAGTCCCAATGGGCAGCCCTGACTGCTCAGGCCCGTGGCCGCTTGATGTATCAGGTCGGCGCGCTGATTCGTGAGGAAGCCGCCAATCTGGCGCAGATCGAATCCATCACCGCCAACAAGCCAATCCGCGATGCCAACGTTGAAGTGGCGAAAGTCGCCGAAATGTTCGAGTACTACGCCGGTTGGGCCGACAAGCTGCATGGCGAAGTCATCCCGGTGCCGACCTCGCACCTCAACTACGTAACCTACGAGCCGCTGGGCACGGTGCTGCAAATCACCCCATGGAACGCGCCGATTTTCACCTGCGGCTGGCAGATCGCTCCGGCGATCACTGCTGGCAACGCCGTGATCCTCAAGCCGTCCGAGCTGACTGCTTTGTCTTCGCTGGTGGTCGCGGTGCTGATCGAGCGCGCCGGTGTGCCAAAAGGTCTGGTCAACGTCGTGGCCGGTTTCGGTCACACCATTGGCCAAGCGCTGATCGCCAAGGCTGATATCCGCAAAGTAGTCTTCGTAGGCTCCCCCGCCACCGGTCGTCACATCGCGACTGCCGCCGCGCAACGTTGCATTCCTTGCGTGCTGGAGCTGGGTGGCAAGTCAGCGAACATCGTCTTTGAAGACGCTGATCTGGAGGTTGCCCTGCGCGGCGCTCAGGCCGCGATCTTCTCCGGCGCGGGTCAAAGCTGCGTGTCTGGATCGCGTCTGCTGGTTCAGGAATCGATCTTCGAGCGTTTCACCACTGCCCTGGCCGCAGCCGGTAAACAATTCAAGGTAGGCGACCCAAGCGACCCTGAAACACAGATCGGCCCGATCAACAACGCCAAGCAATATGCACACGTAAAGAGCATGGTTGAAAACGCGCTTCAGGATGGTGCGAAGCTGGTGGGTGTCGATGCTGATCCGCTGCCGAACGTGCCGGGCTATTACGTCAACCCAACCGTGCTGGCGGGTGACAATGCACTGAACTGCGCGCAGGACGAAATTTTCGGTCCGGTGGTCGTAGCGATTCCGTTCAAAGATGAAGCAGAAGCGATCCGTATTGCCAACGACAGCCGCTTCGGTCTGGCAGGTGCTGTATGGACTCGCGATGTCGGCCGCGCCCACCGCGTCGCCAAACAAGTGCGCGCAGGGACCTTCTGGGTCAACGGTTACAAGACCATCCACGTCAGCTCGCCTTTCGGCGGCTACGGTGACAGCGGCTACGGTCGTTCGTCGGGCCTCGACGCACTGCGCGAATACAGCGAAGTCAAAAGCGTCTGGGTCGAAACGGCTGCCGTACCTGCGGTCAGCTTCGGTTACGGCGCAAGCCTGGAGTGAATCTGATGAAGCTATCCCAAACGTTGATCGAAGACGCCACGGTATGGCGTCGCGACTTCCACTCGGCCCCGGAACTGGGCTTTGAAGAACTGCGCACCTCCGAGCGGGTTGCGCAGTTGCTCGAAAGCTTTGGCATTGAAGTGCATCGCGGCCTGGGCGGCACGGGCGTCGTGGGTACCTTGCGCACCGGCGAAGGCCCAAGTATCGGCATTCGTGCCGACATGGATGCCTTGCCGATTCAGGAGCTGGGTACCCACTCCCACGCGTCGACGCACAAAGGCTGCATGCATGCCTGTGGTCACGACGGCCATACCGCGATTCTGCTGGCCACCGCTCGCCACCTGAGTGAGACCCGCAACTTCAAAGGCACCGTGTATTTCGTGTTCCAGCCTGCGGAGGAAAACCTCGGCGGCGCGGGCAAAATGATTGATGACGGCTTGTTCGAGCGCTTCCCGATGGAAGCTATTTACGGTCTACATAACTGGCCGGGCGCTCCTGCCGGGCAGGTGATCATCAATCCGGGGCCAATGATGGCTTCGCTGGACACCTTCGAAATCACCCTGACCGGCAAAGGCAGTCATGCTGCCATGCCGGATAAAGGCGCCGACCCGATTGTTGCCGCTGCGCAGTTGGTGCTGGGCCTGCAGACCATCGTATCCCGCCGCCTTTCGCCACTGGACTCAGCAGTGGTCAGCATCACTCAGTTCAACGCCGGTGAAGCGATCAACGTGATCCCGGAAACGGCGGTGCTGCGCGGTACGGTGCGCTGCCTGCAAACCCCGGTGCGTGACAAGGTCGAGAAGTTGATTGGCGAGTTCGTCGAGCAACTGCCAGTCGCCTTTGGCGTGACAGGCAAGCTGGCTTACAAAGTGGGCTATCCGGTCACCGAGAACAACGTCGATGCAGCGGCCACGATTCGTCGTGCAGCCATCACGGCGGTGGGTGAGGAAAACGTGCAGTGGGGTTGTAACCCGTCCATGGCGTCCGAAGATTTCGCCTACATGCTCCAGGCTCGCCCCGGCGCTTACATCTGGCTGGGCGTGGACGGTGAAAAACCATCAGCGGCGTTGCACAACCCGTACTACGACTTCAACGATCAAGTGATCGGCTCGGGCGTGGCGGTGTGGACGAAGCTGGTGGAGCAGGAATTGGCTGCGGGCTGATCAGGAACTGATTGTCAGAAACCCTGTGGGAGCGAATTCATTCGCGAAAGCGTAGGTACATCCGATAAACACTCATCGGATGTACCGGCCTCTTCGCGAATGAATTCGCTCCCACAGGAGATCGCATTTCAAAACAAGGTTTGGGCAAGCTGCTTTAGCACTCCACCCACTTCACCGCCAACCCACCCCGTGACGTTTCCTTGTATTTATCAAGCATGTCCGCGCCGGTGTCGCGCATGGTGCGGATGGCCTGGTCCAGGGAGATGAAATGCTCGCCGTCGCCACGCATGGCCATTTGTGCGGCGTTGATCGCTTTCACAGCAGCAATCGCGTTGCGCTCGATACACGGTACTTGTACCAGACCGCCAACCGGGTCGCAGGTCAGGCCCAGGTTATGTTCCAGCCCGATCTCCGCAGCGTTTTCCACCTGCTCAGGCGTCGCGCCAAGAATCTCTGCCAAGCCCGCAGCCGCCATGGCACAAGCAGAACCCACCTCGCCCTGACACCCCACTTCCGCACCGGAAATCGAAGCGTTCTTCTTGCACAGAATGCCCACCGACGCCGCGCTCAAAAAGAACCGGACGATGTCATCTTCATTGGCATCAGGATTGAATTTCATGAAGTAGTGCAGGACAGCCGGGATGATCCCCGCAGCGCCATTGGTAGGCGCCGTCACCATACGCCCGCCTGCCGCATTCTCTTCGTTGACCGCCAGGGCGAACAGGTTGACCCATTCCATCGCGCTGAGGGTCGAGCTGATCACGTTGGGCTTGCCCAGCTCCTGCAAACTGCGATGCAGCCGGAATGCACGACGCCGCACATTCAGGCCACCGGGCAGGATGCCCTCTTCTCTCAGGCCTTTGTTCACGCAGTCCTGCATGGCGGCCCAGATGTGCAGGATCCGCGAGCGGATTTCCGCTTCGGTGCGCCAGACTTTCTCGTTCTCCATCATCAGCGCAGAAATACTCAGGCCGTGCTTTTTGCACAGACGCAGCAACTGGGCACCGCTGGAGAAGTCGTATGGCAGCTCGGTGGTATCGCTGTCCAGAATGCCGCTGGCGGCTTGCTCGGCATCAACGACAAACCCACCGCCGACCGAATAATAAGTCTGCTCATACACTTCACCAGTGGCACCATAGGCGCAGAGCGTCATGCCGTTGGGGTGATAAGGCAGGCTCTCTTCCAGCAGACGCATGTCGCGCTGCCATTCGAAGGTAATGCGCTGTTCGCCGCCGAGCAGCAGAACCTGTTGCTCCAGCACAGCGTCTACACGAGGTGCGACCAGCGCCGGGTCCACCTGATCAGGCCACTCGCCCATCAGGCCGATAACCGTCGCACGGTCACTGCCGTGACCAATGCCGGTGGCCGACAACGAACCATACAAACGTACCTCGACGCGCTCGACCTTGTTCAGCAGATCCAGCTCGCGCAACTGCACGGTGAAGATCGCAGCAGCACGCATGGGTCCGACCGTATGCGAACTGGAGGGGCCGATGCCGATTTTGAACATGTCGAAGACGCTGATAGCCATACGGTTTGCTCGATTCGTGAGAGGCTGTCGCCTCGAAAGACACTTTGTTATGTGCTGGTATTTTTAGGCTCCAGCCAAGCGATCCACAAACGAAACTTCCTAAGCCATGGTTAAGCAGAACTGATAGATGAGCAAAATCCTCAACGCGCAAATGCACGCATGGCTTCAGGTCTTCGCCTGTGCTGCCCGGCACCTGTCGTTTACCCGCTGCGCGGACGAACTGCATGTAACGCCCGGTGCGATCAGCCAACAGATGCGTCAGCTCGAAGAGCGACTGGGGTTTGCGCTGTTCCATCGGGTCGGTCGTGGTCTTGAACTGACCGCCGAAGGGCAGCGGCTGGCCATCGTTGCCAA
The DNA here is from genome assembly GCF_021147825.1 of Pseudomonas quasicaspiana. Taxonomy (NCBI): domain Bacteria; kingdom Pseudomonadati; phylum Pseudomonadota; class Gammaproteobacteria; order Pseudomonadales; family Pseudomonadaceae; genus Pseudomonas; species Pseudomonas quasicaspiana. The sequence goes on along the minus strand of NZ_JAGTPI010000006.1, from coordinate 101,892 downwards.
CGAGGTTCACAGCCGTATTGATGATGAGTTGAGGCTGTTGCACTCGGGCCGCATCGGCGGCGTGTTCAAGCTGCGCTGCATCCCTTCCTTTCTGAGCAAATGGCTGATGCCGCGCCTGCCGCAACTGGAACAGGCGTTTCCGGACATTCAGCTACGAATCATTGCCGAGGACAGCAGCGGCTCCTTGCGCGATGACGATTTCGACCTGGCCATCGACCTCAACGACGGCAGTTACCCGGGGCTGATGACGACTTCTTTATTGGAGGAAGAGCTGTTCCCTGTCTGCTCGCCCGCGCTGCAAGCAGGCAAGCCACCGCTGGATACTCCCAGTCAACTGGTGCATTACCCGTTGCTGCACGACATCACTGCCTGGCGCGGCAGCTATGAATACGCCGAGTGGGAGTTTTACCTGAATGCTATCGGCGCTTCAGGCGTTGATGTGCGTCGAGGTCACACGTTCAATCGCAACCACCTGACCATTGAAGCGGCGATCATGGGCATGGGCGTGGCGATTGCGCGCAAGGCCCTGATCACCAACGAGCTGGAAGAAGGCTCGCTGATTATCCCGTTCGGCCACCCGATTGCGGCGCGCAAGAAGTATGTATTGGTCTACCGCGAAGGCGCCCTGCAAACCCCGGCACGCCGGGCGGTGCATGACTGGCTGGTGGAGCAGGCGTTGGGGATGTGATGGGGTAATGCTTTTTCTGCATTATTGACCTGTGGGAGCAGGGCTTGCCCGCGATAAACGATAACGCGGTATGCCTAATGGCTGCGTCTCATGCATCGCGGGCAAGCCCAGCTCCCACAGGATCTCGACCATGCAGTGGGAGCGGATTTTACCGCACAGTCCTGCTCCCACAGTGATCATTCACAACTCAAGAGTCAGTGAAAAAACTCTGCAATCAGCACAGCACCAATGAACGTACCGAAGTTGGCCAGGAACGACACCAGCACAATGCGCCAGCCCAACAGGCGGAACGCTGGCAGGTCTTTGGCCACCGACAAACCGGCGAACGCCAGCATCGGCGTGATGACCGCAAGCATGTTGATCGAGCCAACCATCTGCGCGATTTGCGGAGCCCAAGGGCACGCTGGCGATGTCATGAACATGGCAACCAGAGACACGGTGCACACCGCCGGGATCTTGCGGCGCAGGGCAACACAGATCATTTCGCCAATGAACACCGCCAGGATCATCACTGCGATACCACCGAAGGCCGCTGGCGACAGCGTCTTGTAGCCGACATAGTTGGCGATCAATGCCAGGGCACCGGCTGCCAGCCAAGCGCTGATCCGACCGCCCCAACCCAGTTCCTTGACCTCAAGGGACACCTGGTCATGCTTCAGACCCGTGCTCATCACCGAAGCCTTGGTCGTACGACCGATGATCGGCTCAAGCACACGGTAGCCCCAGACCGCCAGCGGCAAGGAGATAAACAGCGTGAAGTAAGTGCCAATGGTCGTGGTGATCAGGTTCGACGCGGCGGCAAGCGCCATGACTTCCTTGGCCACTTCCGGGGTCTGCTGCGCCGCAATCGCGCCCGCTGCCGCCGCCATCATGCTGCCGGAACCGATGCCTGAGCCCATCGCCAGCGAGTTGGGATGGAAGATCCCGAGGCTGGTAATGAAGCCTGCAACAACGGCAATGAACAACGCGCCGAACAATGTCCCGGTCAGATACTCGGCCAATACACCGCGACCTTCCGGGGAGTCCATGCCGTAGCGCTCGCCAATGATCGCCAGGCTTGGCTCACGACCGACAGAGAACGTCGCACCAATGGCTTCTCGCTTGATACCCAGCATCAGCGCCACTGGCAGACCGAGAATCACGGTGCCAACAAAGTGGCCAAACTCCTGGAACAACAGCGCCCAGCCCGAAGCAAACACCAGCGGCAAAGAACCGCCGACGACCATGCCCAGTTTGGCGATGAACACCAAAAGCGCCGGTTGCAGGATGGAAGCAGAACGCACCTGATCGCCGAGGCTCAGGCCGATCGGGCCCGGCATACGGCGGCTGAAAATGCCGATGCCCGCGCCGATCAACAGCGCCCAGACCATCGGCAGCAGAACGACTTTGCCAGGGCCGAGGGGAATACTGATCGCACCGATTGCCTCGGCCACCACGAGAATGACCGCTGCCCAGATATACAGTTTTACGGTCGATGAAACGGCACGATTTTCGCCCAGCGTCGCAGCGTGAGAATGTTGCATGGTTGTCCCCTCACCTGTTGACCAATCGTCATGCGACTGGCCAATAGTTGTTGTTTTTTCAGGAGGTGCCGACGGCACCCAGGGCAGATTCAAAAGTCCATGTCAGGCATGGAGACTCGCGTGCTGCGAGCGGAAAAACTTGATGCTCTAGCCTGCTTTATGACGCCCCTTGTGAGGGTTGCTCCGTCAGCAGATCCGGCCTTTCGCCCCCGGCTGGTGGCGTCGGGGTGCAGTTCGAGTATGGGTAGGGAGAGGACACGCACCAATATTACAGAATGACTTTATTGTTGCCTAAAAGAGAACACCAAATGAGGCGTGCGCTCTGTTGAAAACTAGATGCCCGCCCGCGAACTGATATGCGACGCAAACCCTGTGGGAGATTCTATGTTTGCTTGCAATCCCGTAGGACCGGCTTCAGCCGGGAGAGCGGTATTTCTGACGAGGAATATGTAGTGAATGTCCCGACGCCCTCCCGGCTAAAGCCGGTCCTACGGAAGAGCGCAATTTCATGTGGGAGCTGGGCTTGCCCGCGATGCATGAGACGCAGCTTTAAGACACACCGCATTATCGTTTATCGTCGGAATGCCGCCCAGACCAAGCCCTGCTCCCACAAGGGAAAGCATTCCAATGCAAGGAAGGATTAACTGAATTGAATGGGTAATTTTACAGGACAACCCCCGAATTGCTCGGGGGCCGGGTCTCACTCAACCCTCAATCCAGCTGAAAGCGCGACGTGTTATCGCTCAACGCGCGGCTGCCTTTGCTCAACGTATCGGCAGCCTGATTCACAGCCCGCGCACCTTCAAGCAAACGTCCGGCGGCCTGATCGACCTGCTGAATGTTGCCACTGACTTCATCAGCGGTACTGGCCTGCTCTTCGACCGCAGTGGAAATCTGCGCCAGGGTATCGGTCACGCCCTGCACCGCACTGGCGATTTCAACCAGACGCTGACCCAGATCAGTTACCGACTGCGCGTCGTTGACCGCCTGACCACATGCCGACTCCATCAAGCCCACCGCCTGGCTCACTGTGGAGCGCAGGCTATCGACAGTGCTGGCAATTTCCGCTGTAGACACCTGAGTCCGTTGTGACAGGCTGCGAACCTCATCGGCAACCACCGCAAAACCACGCCCCTGCTCACCCGCTCGCGCCGCTTCGATGGCTGCGTTAAGCGCCAACAGGTTGGTCTGCTCGGCGATACCACGAATCGCATCGACTACCGACTGAATCTGTTGCCCTTGCTCACTGACTCGGCCCAACGCCGCAGCGGTGTCCGTCAGGCGTTGATTAAGCTGCTGAATGCTAGTCGTCGTGCGCTGGCTGTCACGGCTGCTTTCCTCAGCGATCTTGCGGGTCTGCCGGGCGCTGTCGGAAGCCTGCTCACAACTTTTCGCCACGCCTTGTGAAGTTGCCGCCAGCTCAGTTGCCGCCGCTGCGATCTGGCTGATCTGGTATTGCTGCTCTTCAACTTCATTCAAGGTGCCGCTGGATTGGGTGTTGAGGGTCAACACCGCACTGCCCAGTTGCTTGGTCTCATGATTCACGCCCAGCAGACTGGTGCGCAACTGCACCACCGCCACGTTCAGTGCCGTGCTGATCGCCGCCAGTTCATCGCGACCTTGCACTTCAACCTGAACACAGAGATTACCGTCACGCAGCGACTCGGCAAGCGTGGTAATGCCGCGAGCACTGCGACGGATCGAGGCTTGCAGGCAGGCGAACAGATACATCGCGGCCAGCAACAAGACGCCAAAGCAGATGCCCATCGGAATGAACTGCATGTTGGATTTCTGGTGGTAATACGCGAGACGGGCGTCCAGCGACTGCAAAGACTGATTACGCAAGTTCGTCAGATCGTTGAGCAACGCATCGACGCTGCGCTCGTACGCAGGGGCATCAAGCTTGATCGTCGCGCCGAACACTCCGTCATCCAGTACCTTCAACTCGTCAGTGAGCCGCTGCATGGTGGCGTTGTAGTTTTCGGCCCACGGTTTCATTTCGGCAGGAAGCTTGGCCTGCAGGAAGTCGCCAGTCTTGATCAGTTGATCCCTGGCATCGCTAATCCGCCCGCGCAGCTCACGCATCTGCAAACGGCTTTGCAGGCTGAACTGCCCGGTGACCACTGACGTCTGGCCAATACTCGCCATACGACCGATGCGCTCGACCAGATCAGGGATTTGCTGGGTCGACATCTGCATCAACAGATACGTCTCCAGCCATGGGTCAAGGATCAGGCCGCTGTCCGTCGCAATTTGCTCGCGCAAGGCCTGCACGTTGCCCAAGGCATTGGTGAACCGGTCATAACCATCCGGCCACCAGCCGACGGTGCGCAGGGAGGCGATGTCCATGCCGGTCACCGAGCCCTTCAGCGTGTCGTAACGCCTGAATGCATCAGCGCTGGCTTCTTCTTTTCTGAGCGAGGCCCCGAGCGACTCAAGTGCCTGCGCGATACGCGGGCCTGCGGCGTCCATCGCCGTCATCGCGGCTTTGGCGGCGGGCGTCGGCTCCTTCAGAATGTCAGAGGCCTTCCAGCGCGCAGCATTGTCCCGCTGATGGGAAAGCTCGCTGTCGAGCTGATCCAGTGCCAGCAATTGAGTCACACCCGAGCGCTCGCCCACGATCGTCTCGAGTTTGCTGCGATAGTCCTGGCCGATCATCCAGAGGCTGCCCACCAGCGGCAGCATGAACAGAAGAAACAGCATCTGAAACTTACGCGCGAAGCCAAAACGGCTAAGCATGCGCATACCCGGCGACAAAATACTGTACATGACCGACCTACTCCCCCAGAACACCCGGCAGAAACGGCAGGAGCCATTGCAGATGTCTTCGAAAAACTACTACCGGCAAAATGCCATGTTATTGATTGGATTACGATAGCCGCCCAGCGCTTCTTGATTGGCGCCATTGCAGAAACCGTCAACTTTACGATCACCTAGCAATATTCAGACCGTGTAGGCGATTGCTGTTTTCACCAGTAGGAAGCTTCCCGCTTGGTGGACAGCCCCTACAAAAGTACGTCACCAATGGTTACGCTTTGTCATTTCCCGGAGGAGAGACCCCAAATGGTCGGCAAACACCCCCAGCTAAGCGTGGCGCCCCAACCCGCCGGAGCAAAACCCAATCCTCAGCAAAAACGCTTTAATAGCCTGCTGAAAAAGATCGAAACCCACCGAAGCACGCTGGAAGGCTGGAGCACCGCTGAACAGGCGTACACGCAACTCTGGGCTGAAGAGTTCACGCCGGCCGTTGAGCAGCTCAGTGCTGTGCAGCTGGAGTTGCTGCGCACGGTGGACGCCGCCAGCTCGCAGATAAAACTCAGCAAACAAGACCGGGCAACCTTGACTGACATCGTCTGTGGCCTGGTCGAAGACCTCATGGACGAATCGCATCCTGACAGCCAGGAACTCAAGGAGATTTTTGCCAGGCATTCCGGCGAAGACTTCGACGACGTTCAGCAAGAGGAACTGGCGCACTTCAAAGCGCATATGGAGCATAAGTTTGATCTCGACCTCTCGGACGGTGATCACATCACCTCTGAACATGAGTTTGTCGAATTCCTGCAAGAGAAGCTGTCGAGCCACGCCGATGCCGCCGACCGCGATGAGCAGTTCTCAGAACCGCCGAAAAAGTCAGCCCATGAACGGCGCAAAGAAGAGGACCAAGCCAAGAGTAGCCAGTCCGTACGTGAGGTCTATCGCAAACTCGCCAGCGCCCTCCACCCCGACCGGGAAACGGACGAACACGAGCGAGCACGCAAAACCGACCTCATGCAGCGAGTCAACAAGGCCTATGCCGAGAAAGACTTGCTGAGCCTGCTGCAACTGCAACTTGAGATCGAACAGATCGACACGGACCACATCAGCAACCTCCCGCTGGACCGCATCAAGCACTACAACCGGGTGCTGGCCGAGCAGGTCAAAGATCTCGAGGAAGAGATCCACGTGCAGAACATGATCTTCAACGGCCGATTCGCCCTCCCTCCGTATGAGACCACCAAGCCCGCGCAGGTCCCACGCAAGTGCAACAAAGTGCTGAACGAGCTGGATGCCGAGCTTTTCGATATGGAACAGGAGGTCGCCTTCCTGCAAGAGTCGCCGAAAAACATCAAAGTCTGGCTGCGCGCGCAACGAAATCAGCTTGACGATATGCTGGACTCAGGCCTGCTGGACGATCTTTTTCGCTAACGGCAACCGGGTTTCGTCCTTGAATAGCGGGGACGAAACCCTAACCGCTTGATCACACGCATAATTTTTTCAGAGCAAGGGTTGACACATATCCCTTATCCGCGAATAATGCGCGCCACTTGGCTACATAGCTCAGTTGGTTAGAGCATAGCATTCATAATGCTGGGGTCCGGGGTTCAAGTCCCTGTGTAGCCACCAAGTACCTGCTTCATGACATCAGCGATGCTCATGAAGCAACAAGAAGCCCGCCTAGTGCGGGCTTTCTTGTTTCTGGGATTGCTCCTTTTTATCACCCAGATACCTTCCCTCCGCCCTCCTTTCTGACACCTGAGCATTACTCACTTTTGAGTTAGCTCAAGACTGAATTCAAGATAATTTTTAGAGCATGCTGAGCGCATACCCTTTAAATACGCTGATCTCCGGTATTTTTTTCAAGATAACCTTTCTGCCGGTTCGAGATATTTTCTATATGCCCACGTTTACCCATCAAGACCTTGGTCTTCTCAATCCGTCCTTTGACTCGGACCTTGTCGATGTATTGAGCGATCTGGAACATCTGCGCCGCCTAAGGCTTGAAGGCGACACGCCGCCGCAGGTGTTCTATCAACTCAAATCGCTTTTCCATGCACTGGAAAGCCTGGGTTCTGCCCGCATAGAGGGCAATCACACTACTTTGGCGGGCTACATGGATAGCAAGGTAGAAGGCAAGGCTCAGGACACGGACCAACTGCGCGAGGTTGCCAATATTGAAAAGGCGATGGATTACATTGAGGAGATCATGGCTCCCGGCGCGGCGCTGACGAGCAGACGATTCGAGAGCTACACCCGATGACCGTAGACGATCTGGTACGTGAGGGCGACAACGCCCGGAGCCTATCGCATGAAGGTTCTGGTGCATGACGGCTTTGGAATATGACTGGCGGTACACCGGTTGAACCAAGGCAAATTCCACTGCCTTGGCATTCGCCATGGTTATGAACAACTGGGTATCACTACGAACAGACTGGCAGGCTATTACAACTCGTTGACGGACCAGACCATAACTCAAGACATTTGGATTATTATGCCAAAGGACACAGAGGAAGAAAAACCTGGGACGGCGGTTTTACTTGCAGATAAACCTTTGGAGATGTGATGAATAGCTACAGATCAATACACGAATTATTTAAGAATCTTTCCCTGTTAGATTCGGGGGAGTGGATTTATGCAAAGATAGCTACCTGGAAGAGCAATCCAGAAAATACAGACTTTTACTACATACCATGCGACTACATCCAAAACCTGGACGATGACGAAATATATCTGGATGAAGAAGACATGGAGATGCCTTTGGCAGTCAGAGGATTAGAGTTGAGAGGCTGGATGTTGGTGAGCTCGCTGAATTATATAGCCAGCAACAATCCACACAGTGGAAAAGACAGCAAATGGATTGTCGAAGAGATCAATTACTATAGGGACAATGATACATATAGAACCTAAAACTTACAGCGCGGAGCAACAAGAATCTTCCATACTCTCCAGACGAGTGTTCGAATCTGGATTCCGATGACACATTTCTTATTTTTGCAACGTTGGAAGAGGCATCAAGCTAGAAGCAGATATACCGCAAAATCGAGTTGCCGAATGCTCAACTGCGCACCAAGGTTGAGCATACGTTTCGAGTGATCAACCGCCAGCTTGGTGATACGAAAGTACGCTCCCGAGTGTAGCTGAAAAACGCTGCACAGCAGACCCCGCTGTTTGCTCCGTCCAATCTGTGGAGGGTGCGAAAGCGATTACTGAATGCAGGAGAGGTGCGCCCGTAATACGCACAATGAGCGCTGAAAAGCGCTTGTTCGCAGGGAGGGGGATCATTTTTTCGGTATCGATCTTTCAAGTTGATCACCGATGCAGTGGTCAAGGTTCGGGCCGATATAAATAAATCCGGCAATGACTTTCGGTATGGTTTATCTCCCCAGTATAGAGTCCCACTTGCGGATTCCAAGTCATAGATGTGACTTTCTCCGATTAACTCTCCACTGCGGTTGTCATACAAACGATAAAAACCTGGGTGGCTCCACGATGGCAACATTTTGGGTGGTATATCGTTATTTGGATCAGGTTTTCTATGAAGCATCATGGGTAGCACCCAGAATGGCGCAAAGGTTTCAACTCTATAGCACCCATTGGGGCTAATGTGAGCGTGGCCCAACTTTTTGGCTAACCCTTTTTCCCACCACTCCGATGCAGTCCAGAGACCGCCTGCAATGGACAGATAAGTGAGAAAAAGAGCCCAGCGACGTGACGTTGGTTTCATTTCGGTTTCTCATGGGTGGGTCGATCACGCATGCAATCAGGAACGTTCGGGCCTATAGGGATCAGCCCTGAATACACGAAACCCGAGCCTTCCCCCCAGTCCATTCCCCATGCCCCGGATTCACGATCATAAATCTCGGTCTCTGAAATCAATTGACCGTTTCGATGATCGTACAGTTTGTAAAAACCGGGGCTGCCCCACCAAGAAAACCATTTCTATGATCTAACTCCGTTAAGGTCCGGCTGTGGGTGGAGGATGTCAGGCAGCACCCAAAAGGGCTTGAAAACTTCCAGTCGATAGCACCCGCCGGGGCTGATTAGCGGGGTTCCTGATCTTTTGGCTAGCGCTCTTTCCCACCACTCGGAGGCGGCCCATAGACTGCCAGCTACAATGATAAATTATTCGTTTTTGTGATGTTTTCAAGGCCGCATACCTAGATCAATAGTGATCAAATTTCTTCCACACTGTGTCCGCCAGAAATTGGGCGAAGCAAAACCTGATTTTCGATTGAATCGACGCTTTTTGAAAGCCTGAAGCGTAGCAGCCAGATCAAGCCGCATCAGATATAACACCTGTACTTTGAGAAAATTATGAAACTTAAATACTTCAAGCACACCACACCACCGTGAGTGACCTTGCTTTAAAAGATAATAAAAAACGTGAACACCCAGCTACCAGACAACCGCTGGGCAGATAACTTTTTCAAACCAATTTTGCGGAGTGGCACGCCTCACCCAATAGTCCGCCTGACAACACATTCAAAAAGCTCGAGACATTTGATTTCTTCAAGCGAAATTACTATTGTACTGCTGCCGAAAATGCAATTTCACGATTGCACACCCATTCGTTTTTCACTGGTAGGGATACCCGATGCGCTGCCTTTTAGCACTGAGCTTGTTGTTTTTCCCATTCCTGGCCTCTGCCGCCTCTCCGAACTGCGAAACATACCTGTCGGGCTGGGCTAAAAAATTGCATCCGACGCTAGCCTTTGACAAGCAGCGTTCCGCGTGTAAAACGGCCAATGATGATCCCGACCAGACACTGGCAGTTCTGGTTGTTGAAGAAGAAAGAGTTAAGGTAGAAGACGAGCCTGAAGATTGGGTCACCTATGGCCTTGAGATCATTAGCGCTAAAAAAGGGGTGATAGAGAGCCATGTTTACGAGAGCAATGCTATCGATATTTCTCTGTTCAAGTTTTCCGGACTTAGTCTTGATACGGCCAGCTATCAGCTCACCCCGGGCGCTCATACTTTTGGAGTCATTTTAAAACATGATATGGCGATTGAGCCTCTCACCCGCTCCATAACACTACTTTATCTGTATACCGATGAAGGAAAAAGGATGCGAAAAATTCTTGAATTGGAAAAAGACATAGCGTCCGCCGAACAAAATCCAGATAGCTGCGCGGGCAGTTTTTCAAAGGCGCACCTTACTCTAAGTATTGGCAACAACAGCAATCACGGGTATGCCGATCTGGAGGTGGCGGAAAAAGTAATCGCTACCGAAAAAACGGATACGGGTAATGGCTGCACTAAAGAAGAAAAGCCTACCTCGAACGAATACGTACTGATCTATAACGGCGAACGCTACAACCCAAAGTATTGATAGATAACTCTCAGCACCGCGGCGGGTTGCGGGCTTTCTTGTTTTTGGCGTTCGCCAATCTCAACACTGCCTCATCCTGCGTGCTGATACATACCGTATCCATGCAGGTCCAGCCGGGCAGCAGTACGTCTTAGGCGGAAGTGCTTTTTCAGTGAAGCAAGTTGCCCAAGACGTTTGACGCAAACTGATCACACATAACGCGGTGCATCCATTCGGTCATGCAAAATACGAATGATCGCAATCCCGTACGCCGAGATTCGGAAGTAGATTACGTGTCGCTCTACCGTGCGGCGGCGATAGCCCGGCCGAATAAAATCGCAAGCCGGTGCGATTTTAGGTGACTGCGCCAGCTCCGCGAGAGCTGTCGTGATGATGTCGATGTAACGATTAGCCTGCGCCACGTCCCATTCTTGAAACGTGTGGGTCCAGATCCCTTCCAGGTCACGCTCAGCAGCAGGCGTAAGACGATATTCAGTCATGCGCTCTCAACATTCTCTGCTTGAATTCATCAGCACTGAATGGACGAGCTTCGCCGCTCGATTCGCCTTCAATAAGTGCAAGGCGGATTCCCTCGATCTGAGCACTGCGCTCCTGCTCGCGCCGAATCAAATCGCGGATATATTCGCTGTCATTCGTGTAGCGGCCTGCCTCAATCTGCGATTTGATCCAGGTATCTTGCTGGTCAGTGACAGTGATGGTTTTGCGTACGGTTCCCATGACGAGCCCCCTGATTCGATTATAGATGGTGGTTAGTTTGTCATACTATTGATGCAAAAATGCGCACCGCTGGGCGGTAAGGCGTAGATCAAAATCAACGGCGACGAGGGCGTCCGAGCTCAACACGATCTAACTATCTGAAAGATATACCTTTATGAGAGCTGTGCTTGCCCGCGATCAATGATTACCCGCTATACCTGATGCCCGGGGAACCTGAATCGCAGACAAGCATGCGCGCTCTATCAGGCGCTCAGTTTATCCAGCCGGACTTCCATCAACTCCAGCACATCACAGCTGTCTTGCAGCAACAGAAAAGCGGCCTCAGCGACGTGAGCCAACTGGTTCTCATCGGAGTCTTTGGTCGTGGTGCTAGCCAAGCAGCTCATCAGATTTTTGACTGCGCGCAAGCGTTGTGTGGCGCAGAGGTGCAGGTCGGCCATTGGGGCTTCGGGATTTATGAAGAGGACGGTATTGGGAAATTGATTCAGCGGAGTATGTTGGGTCATTAAGGAATCCAGAGGGTAATGGCTAAACGCGCCACCTGTCTCGTCGCCAAACGAAATCAGGTGGCAACTGTGCGCAGGTTGGCGAACCGGTCATACCCACCCGGCAGACCCGAAGGTCTCCCGCGCACAGCCGCCATAAATGTCGCCCGCACGAAGTGAAGACAACCAGCAACTGAAGCTGTTGAAAAGGTATGAGCCGGATCGCCAAATCCGGTCGCTGATGTGCAGCGACGGGGCGAATGATAGGTGCGGGGTTTGCCTGGTGCAACCGCTGTTAAATCGATGTTCAGACTGAGTGAAATCGCTTCATTGATAAGCCTGGATCTGAACCCACATGATGCTGGTCTAGAATCAGCACTGACGCTTGATGGCTTACAGGAGCACCACCGTGAAAACTCACAACGTCCATGGAGACAAGAAACACCTGACCCAGCCTGTCGTTGCGGCTGCGGATGGTGAAACAATCATCATTGCCAAGACTGAATCTCCAGTCACTAAACTGATGCCTACAACCTCTAAGCGACGCGGAATGCTGCCCGATATGAGGTTTAATGCTGAGGCTTTCGAAGCCATGGATTCAGAAATTGCTGATTTGTTTAAGTAAAAAATGAAGCTGCTGCTCAACACTTACGGGACGATCACACAGACCAGCCTCATCTTTCCGTGCAAGAGGGGCCGTCCCGTCTTCGACGCGGCGTTGTCGCGTGGCAACAGGCTCCTACAGTCGAAAAGTATTTCATCAGATGGTTAAATTTTGTTTGATGAGGCCCCGGCAACGCGGGCTTGATCCCACCCGCTCAATAACCGCAAATTACTCAAGTAAATGCCCGACCTGCGGACATTCTGTGAACGCAAGCTTTCGTTCAATTAGCTGAGGCAGCAAACCCCGATGGCCTTTGTATTAGTTTTCATTGGTTTTCTGGCCTTTGTGTCGGGCTACATTGTGTCGCTTGAAGACCGGCTTCAGCGCGACGGAAAATTTTGCCCGTTCAGTGTGCGCACGAACCTCAAGGCATCTGTGCGAGCACGCAAAACCCTGACCTGGCTGGGAATGCTGATCTGGGTGATAGCGGGTGCATGCTACCTCTGGGGACCGCCAATTGAGGTCGCGCCTGATGAGCAACTCGGTGGGCTGGGCGTTATCGGGCTTATCTTCGCGTTCATGTATTGGGGCCGTGCAAGAGAACATGAATTCCAGAAAACCGGAGCCTCGACCGACTCATATGCTTATCAGGATGCAATCGAGCCTCATGAATGGTGGCCGATTACGTTCCGGGCTTTGATTGATGTCGCGAAAATCCTGCTTTTTCTGATCTTGATGTACGGGATTAAGCGGCTGATCAATCTCTAGTTCAGAGCGGTAAGAAAGGGCGACTCTCACACCCGCTTGACCTCAACCTAACTAGAGGTCTGAAACTGCCGACTCTTTCATCAGGAGTCAGCCTATGTCCAAGCTCGATATCGCCCCTGCTTTTCAGTTATCCAATCCACGAGGCCTGTACGATCCGAGTCCGAATGGTTATTCCCACGTGGCCCAATTGCAGCCGCAGGCGAAGCTTCTGTACATCGCCGGGCAAGGTGGTGAAGACCAACAGGGTCAACTGTCTTCAGTGTTTGCCGAGCAGGCCAGACAGGCGCTCGCCAACCTAGCCATTGCGTTGCAATCCAAAGGCGTCGGCCTGAATGAAGTATTCAAACTGACGCTGCTGATTGTCGATCACGACCAGGAAAAGCTGCGCATTTGGGTTGAAGAAGCTGATCGAGCGTGGGGAACATCGATGAAGCCCGTGTGCACATTGATTCCGGTGCCGCGTCTGGCGCTGGACGGGATGCAGATTGAAATTGATGCTATTGCGGCGTTACTGCCAATGCAGCAGTAAGAACTGACCAGGGTCTCGCAGCAAACGCAAGATGCTGTGGGAGCAGAGCTTGCTCGCGATGCAGGTGACTCGGTGTGCAGCCTTGGACCGAGCCATCGTTCATCGTGAGCAAGCTCTGCTCCCACAGAAAATAACGCGACGCGGCCTGAAAATCATCAGGATGATCCCCATCGTCGCCAATCTGGCCGATATGCGGCATGGAAATACCGAAAGCGTCCCGGATGCGACACCGCAACACCTTGACAAAAATCGGAAATAATTTGTCGCATCTTTTTCAAACCTGATAGCATCCTGCTACCCGTGATGAGCAGACGATACTTGAGTATCGCGCCTCAATGCTGTGCTGGATGAATGTTGTTCATGCAGTCGCACCTACGCAAACGATCACAATTAGAGCAACCCTTGAGGTCTGCCAGCCCTGTTTCAGATTGCGCGCTAGCGCTTGAGATGATCGCGAGTTGTACGTTGACTGGTAACGTATGCCTTTTACGTTAACCATCGCAGGTTGGAAAGAACCACCAACCATCGCGTTTCGTTGAAACGATCCGGAACCTGAAAACGTCGCTGTCAATGTCCTTCAATCGAAGGCGCATCCGGCTGCGCGCTATTTACGTTGGCTAAAGGGGTTGCGCAGCAGGTCGAGGCTTTCGATTTCCGATAGCACCGTCCGGGGTTTTCTTGTGAGCATTCATAGGGGCCTCACCATGTTGTTGAATAAACCAACGTCACGAAGGAAGTTTCTGCTTTCTTCCTTGATTGCACTACCTGCGATAGGCGTCGCCATTAAAGGCCTGAGCGCTGCGGAAGCAGCGGAGATGGTTGCGCCAAAACTTGAAGAATATCGCCCGACTTTTTTCAGCGCATCTGAATGGGCTTTCATCATGGCGGCCTGTGACCGCCTGATCCCGGCCGGTGGCCGTGGGCCTGGCGCGCTGGAAACCAACGTCCCGGTGTTTATCGATCAGCAACTGGCCAGCGATCTGGGCAGCGAGATCTATCTGGAAGGTCCTTTCAAACTCGATGCGCCGGCGGAAATGGGTTATCAGATTCCTTATCGTCCGCAAGAGATCTATCAAAAAGGCATCAAGAGCGTTGACGCCTTTTGTCAGGAGAAGCACCAGAAGAACTTCGCGTCTCTGGATGCAGCCAAGCAAGAAGACGTCTTGAAGCAGCTGCAGAAAGGCGAAGTGAGCTTCAAAGCGTTTGGCGAGGACGTGCTCAAGTCCAAGCAGTTCTTTGGCGAACTGTTGAACCACACCAAGCAGGGTTACCTCTCGGACCCGATCTATGGCGGCAACAAGGGCATGAAAGCCTGGATCGCCATCGGTTTCCCCGGAGCCCGCGCCAGTTACGTGGAGTGGGTGACACAGCACAACGTCAAGTACCCCCTCGGCCCGGTCAGCATCAGCGGCCAGCGCGGTTGATCTCCCTTCGCCAAGCATTTCCAGGATAGTTTTCTCATGGCAAATATTACTAATGACGAAGTCGACGTAGTCGTCGTCGGCCTCGGCTGGGCTGGCTCGTTGATGAGCATTGAACTGGCTCAGGCAGGTTTGAAAGTACGCGCTCTGGAGCGCGGTGAAGATCGCAACAACACCGACTTCGCCTATCCAAAACCAGCGGATCAATACGCCTACGGCATCCGCAACAAGATCATGGCCACGCCAAAAGCGGCGGCCATGACTGTTCGCCACACCGCCAACGACGTTGCTCTGCCTACCCGTAAATGGGGCGCTTTCGAGCCAGGTACTGGCGTGGGGGGCTCGGGCCTGCACTGGACCGGCGTATTGATTCGTCCGACCCCGACCGACATCAAGCTCAAGACCTATGCAGACCAGGCTTACAAGCCGGGCATCCTGCAAGAAGACATGCGCATCGGCGATTACCCGTTCACATGGGATGAAATCGAACCGTTCCTGGACAAGTTCGACAAGATCTGTGGCCTGTCGGGCAATACCGGCAACCTGCAAGGTCGCATCATCGAAGGCGGTGACCCGTTCGAAGGGCCGCGCTCCAGTGCCTTCCCGCTGCCGCCCCTTGAAGACACCCTGAACTGCAAGATGTTTGCAGACGTGGCGCGCAAGATGGGCTATCACCCGTTTCCGAACCCGTCGGCAAACGTCTCTCAGGCGTGGACCAACCCGTACGGCAATCAGATCGCGCCGTGTAACTACTGCGGTTATTGCAGTAAGTACCCGTGCCTGAACTACTCGAAAGCCTCGCCACAAACCGCGGTGCTGGATTCGCTCAAGCGCATGGAAAACTTCTCGTACCGGGTTAACGCCAACGTACTGAAAGTTGAACTGCACCCGGACGGCAAGACCGCCAAAGGCGTGACCTACGCCGACGCCGACGGCAACCTGGTATTCCAGCCTGCTGGCATCGTTGTGTTGGCGGGCTTCCAGTTCGTAAATGTGCGCCTGATGCTGTTGTCCGGTATCGGCAAGCCTTACGATCCGATCACCGAAACCGGTACTGTTGGCCGTAACTACGCGTTCCTGAGCAACGGCGGTTCCACGCTGTTCTTCAAAGACAAGGAGTTCAACCCGTTCGCCACCGCTGGTGCTACTGGCCAGATGTTCAACGACGTTTCGCCGGGCAACTACGACGGCGCAGCACTGGGCTTCATTGGCGGCGCGAAGATTCACAGTTCTCAAGCCACCGGTGCACCTATCGGTACAGCGCTGCCAAGCGGCACGCCGGATTGGGGCCAGGGCTGGAAAGATGGCATGCAGGACTGGTACGGCCACTCGATGAAAGTGAGCATCACCACCAGTTGCCAGTCTTATCGTGGTCACTACGTGGACCTGGACCCGACGTACAAGGATCCATGGGGCTTGCCACTGCTGCGTATCACCTTCGACTGGAAACAGAACGAGCTGAAACTGCAGCAGCACTTGCGCAAAATCGTGCTGGATATCACCAAGGAACTGGGTCCGGACAGCTACAGCGAAAGCTTCCTGGCGATGGACTCTCATTGGGATATCACCAAGTACGTATCCACCCACAACGTGGGCGGCGCGGTCATGGGCGACGATCCGAAAACCACGGCACTCAATCGCTATCTGCAGAGCTGGGACGTGCATAACGTCTTCGTACCGGGCGGCAACGCCTTCCCGCAGAACTTCCAGGCCAACCCGACTGCATTGATCGGCGCATTGACCCTGTTCTCGGCTCAGGCCATCAAAGACCACTACATCAAAAACCCTGGCCCACTGGTTCAGGTGTGAGGAGCGAGAACATGAAATCCAGATCCCGCTCTCCGCTGCTTGTACTTCTGGCAGTTTGTGTAGTGCTTGCCCTGCTGGCCTGGCTGGTCAGTGTGTTCCTCAACAAATCGGGTGACGCATCTGCGCAGATGACTCAGGAAGTGACGCCTGAACTCATCAGCAAAGGCGCTTACCTGGCACGCGCTGGCGATTGCGTGGCGTGCCACACCGCTCACGATGGCAAAACCTTCGCGGGCGGTCGTGGTATCGAGTCGCCAATCGGTACGATCTACGCCACCAACATCACGCCGGATAAAGACACCGGTATCGGTGGCTGGACCTATGGCGACTTCGAGCGCGCGGTACGTCGCGGTGTGGGTCACGATGGCAGCGCGCTGTACCCGGCGATGCCTTTCCCGTCGTATGCCAAGGTCTCGGATGAAGACACGCAAGCGTTGTATGCGTACTTCATGAAAGGCGTTGAGCCAGTCAAGCAAGCCAATCAGGCCAACGATATTCCGTGGCCACTGTCGATTCGCTGGCCGCTGGCTTACTGGCGCACGTTCTTCTCGCCGACACCTGAGTCCACTGTTACACCTGTTGCGGGCACCGATCCGCAACTGGTTCGCGGCGCGTATCTGGTACAGGGCCTGGGCCACTGCGGTTCTTGCCACACACCACGTGCGCTGACCATGCAGGAAAAAGGCCTCGACGAGAAAAGCAGCGACTATCTGACGGGCGCTCTGCTTAACGACTGGGCGGTGCCTTCGATCCGTGGCGTTGCTCACTGGTCGCAGGACGAAATCGTCGACTACCTCGGTTCTGGCCGTAATGCCAAAGCGTCGGTTGCCGGTGAAATGACTGACGTTGTCGCCAACAGCACGTCGCACATGACCGATGAAGACCTGCATGCGATGGCGGCTTATCTGAAGTCGTTGTCTGGCCCCGCTGACAAGAATGGCGAAACTGTTTATCAGCACAATGCTGAGCGCAGCGCCGCCACGGCCAGCAAGCTGACCGCAGCCAAAGACCTGACACTGGGCGAACGTCTGTACCTGGATAACTGTGGCGCGTGCCACTTTGTCAAAGGTGAAGGCGCTTCACGGATCTTCCCGCGTCTGGACGGTGCTTCGATCATCAACGCCGAAAACCCGACCGCGCTGGTTCACGTGATTCTCGCTGGCGCAAAAACGCCATCCACCGCGCGAGGCCCGTCGATCCTGCCGATGCCAGGTTTTGCAGAGCGCATGAACGACGCAGAAGTAGCCGAGTTGGCGACCTTCCTGCGTCAGGGCTGGTCCAACCAGGCGCCTGCGGTGTCTGCGAAACTGGTTCAGGAAGTCCGCACGGCCTTGGCCGAAGGGCATCCGAAGCAACAGAAAAAGCTTGAGGCCAGTAACGAGAAGTAAGTTTTACTCGTTGTAGTCAGAGCTGTTCAGAGAGCCCGCCTTGTGCGGGCTTTTTGTTGGTGGGCAAACCAACCGTAAACACCCGTAGGAGCGGCTTTAGCCGCGAGGCTCTCCCGCCTGAAACCGGTCCTGCGAGCTCAATTGGGCGTATGAGGTAATTGGTCTGGGCGGCAACATTATGCAAGGGTGTGATCATTGGCAAATCCAGAATTATAAGTAAATATGCGAGAATTACTTATAAAAGACCTATATATTGCCTGTGAATACCATTAACTGGACCCGTAAGGCCGTTAAGCAACTCCTGAAATTGCACACGCCACATCAGGTTCAGATTCGCGATGCGGTGACCATGCTCACGGTTATGCCGGACGTAGCCAACGTCAAGATGCTGGTCCGACATGAACACGGATACCGGTTGAGAGTTGGTAACTACCGAGTCCTGTTCGATTGGGATGGCACAGTCAAAATCGTCAGCATACAAGAGGTCAAGAAACGTGACGGACGCACCTACTGACGTTCAAATCATCAACGGTCCGGATGGAAAACCGGCATTCGTGGTGATCCCGTACGCGCAATACGTGGCTCAACACAAAAATCAAAGCGACTTGATCCCCCATGAGGTGGTCAGTCGCATCGTCGATGGAGCCTCCCCTATTCGCGCTTGGCGTGAGCACTTGGGACTGACTCAAGAAGATGTCGCCCAGCGACTGGCCATCACCCAACCGGCTTACGCGCAACAGGAAACTGTCGCCAGGCCGCGCAAAGTTACCCGAGAAAAAATTGCGCTGGCATTTGGTATCAGTGCAGATCAACTGGAGCTTTGAGAGTGTGATCCAAATAAAGCAGTGAAATACTGTTTTGTTGAAATCGCGCCCGGTGCGACAACAGGATGCAAGTCCAGGCAAAGCTCACAAATATTGGTACTCACCTGTAGGAGTGAGCTTGCTCGCGATGAACGGTGACGAGGTGCAGTTGACAAACCGAGTCGCCTGCATCGCGGGCAAGCCTCGCTCCCACAGATTGCAGGCCAACATAGAATCTCCCACAGGGCCGCAATATCAGGCCTACTTGCGCCGCGGCCGCGACACCACCGACTCGATATTCTTGCGCCCGATCAGCATCGGCTTTTGCGGCGCGTCTTCGGTCAGCCACTTGAACATCACCAGACAATCCACCAACCCCAACCGCGCATGCTGGTAAGCACGTGGCAGTCGGCCGACGACGTCGAAACCGAGCTTCTGCCACAACGCCACCGCCACTTCATTACTCGCAACCACTGAGTTGAATTGCATGGCGAGGAAACCGCTTTCAATGGCTACCTTCTGTGAGTGCTCGCACATCAACCGCGCAACCCCACGCCCGCGCGCCGCTTCGGTGACCATGTAGCCGCAATTGCACACGTGGCTGCCGGGACCTGCGGCGTTGGCTTTGAGGTAGTAGCTGCCGAGCAGTACGCCCTCCTCTTCGGCGATGAAGGTGTGCAGCGGCATTTCCAGCCATAGGTGCAGGGCCTGCTCACGGGTCAGTTGCGGATCGTAGGCGTAGGTTTCCCGGGCAGCGATCACGCTCTGAAAAGTGGGCCAGAAAAGCTCGAAGTCTTCGGCGGTCATGGGCCGGATGTTGATCATGGGACAACCTTGAAGATGTGGGTCAAAGGGGAAGTTTCAGGCCTGGCGCGCAATGTGCCAAGAGGCGAACTCGCTGGACACACCACTGTAGGAGCTGCCGCAGGCTGCGAATAGCGGTGTGTCAGGTATAACTGATCGCATCCTTCGGCAGCTCCTACAAGGGCCGCCTATCAGTTGAAACTACCCCAACAGATGCCTGGATATCAGCCTGGAAATCTCAACCATGGAAGTCTTCCCGGTGAACTCGAACTTCACTTTGCCCAGTGCGGAAAAATAGATTTCAAGCTCCGAGTCCAGGTCGAAGGTGCCGGAGGTTTCGATGGAATACGCGACGATATTTTTATACGGCAATGAGGTGAAGTCTTTCTTGCTGCCGGTCAGACCTTGCACGTTGACGGCGATGATGCGCTTGTTGGTAAACACCACGCCGTCGCGCATGGACTTGTATGAATCAATGACCTGCTCACCTTCCAGCAAAAGCGCCGTCACACGCTCGGCGTATTCATCGTTCTGCTTGAGTTTGAAGAAGCCTTTGTTATTGAAATCGATCATCCACCGCGCCTCGCCTGTAAAGTAATCTTCCCGGATTGCTGCGGGCATGTTCAGGCAGTGCCGCATCGGTTTCAACAAGAGAATATCTGTATGGTAAAAAGCACTACCGATCTGACGGCCCGCGACATCTATCAACTCCTGAAAGACATCGCCCTCGAAACGCGAACGTTGCACGCGGTGAAAAGCCGAAAAGGGCAAATCGAAATCGAGGTGGATGGCTGGCAGCTCACACTGGTCAGTGAGGAGAACAAGCTGAGCCATTGCCAGGCCTGCCGGTCACCCGAAGGCAGTCACGGGACCGCAGACAGTTGGCAGCGCTACGGCACCGACCCGGTCAAGCTGCTGAGTATCTGGGAACATGAACAACTGCAGCGCCTGCTGAAGTTGTCCACAACTCAGGAATAAGCCCCAACGACACGGTTCACCGTTTTCAGTGCAGTACGTAGCGTGGGCATGTCTACAGAGCCGAGTGCCAGGCGGATCGCATGCGGCACGTGTACGGACACCGCGAAAGGCTCGGCAGTGGACACCGAAATGTTCTCGCGCATCAGCGCCGCCGCAACCTGATCCGCTCGTGCATCTTCGGCCAATGGCAGCCAGGTGAAATACGAACAGGGATGACGAACGCAATTCACTTCCCCCAACAGCTCATCCGCCAGCAATTGTCTGGCTTTGGCATCCGCACGCTTTTGCGCCTCCAGCCTGCTGACAGTGCCGTCATCCAGCCAGCCGGTAGCAATCGCCGTCATCACCCCGGCAGTGTTCCAGCTTGTGGCTCTGATCGCGCGTTCGAGCGCACTGACGCGGGAGGCCGGGGCAGCAATGAATCCAAACCGCAGCCCGGTGGCGACGCTCTTCGACAGGCCGGAAACATACACTGTGCGCTCCGGAGCCAGGTGCGCCAAAGGCGGTGGCGGATTGGGCGCAAGAAAAGCGTAAGCCGCGTCTTCGATGATAGACAGCGCATGTTGTCGCGCAATCTGCACCAGCCGCTCGCGCTGCTCGATACCCATCACCCAGCCCATGGGGTTATGCAAGGTCGGCATGCTGTAGACCCCCCGCACTGTTCTGCGTCGGCAGAGTTCCTCCAGTGCATCCAGATCAGGCCCTGAATCCGTCACAGGAACAGGCAAAACTTCCAGGCTCAGGGACTCAGCCAACACCTTGAAACCAGGATAGGTCAACGCATCAGCCGCCACCACATCACCGGGTTTGAACAGCGCCATCATCGCCACCGTCAAACCATGCTGAGCGCCATTGACCAACAACACCTGACCGGCCTCGACGGTCAGCCCACGACTGCGTAGATGACGCGCCACGGACGCCCGCTCATGGCTTCGCCCGGCATGAGGCTGGTAGCGCAACAGCGATTCCAGATCACCGGACAATGCCAACTGGCGCAGCGCAGTGCGCAACAGCTCGGCCTGCCCCGGCAATGACGGATAGTTGAAATTGAGGTCGATAACGCCGGTTGCGACGTCAGGCTGATCAATGCCATGCCCCGCCGGCAATGAGGTCTCCCGAACGAACGTGCCCCGCCCTGCTTCCCCACTCACCAGTCCCATGGCCTCCAGCTCGGCATAGACCCTGGACGCCGTAGCCAGCGCCAACCCCTCAGCCGTGGCCAGGGTTCGGTGTGTGGGTAAGCGCGTTCCCGGCGGCAAGCGCCCCGAACGAATATCCGCGGCGAACGCATCCACCAGTGATTTGTAGCGGGCGTGTGGCATGTCGAACTGTATCCATGACAATTTTTTGATTGTACTGATACTCGGTCCTAGGATGCCTTTACGCAACCCGACTTGAGAGTGGCCCGCATGGAACAAGCATCTGCCCCAAAAATCGTTCCAATGGAAAATGCCACCCGAGGCTGGATCAACGGCTTTATCGGCGTCGTGATTTTCAGTGGCTCGCTGCCTGCTACTCGGGTTGCAGTCCTGGAATTCGACCCGGTGTTTTTGACCGTCGCCCGGGCAACCCTGGCAGGCGTGCTTGCGCTGTGCGTGTTGTTGCTGTTCAAAGAGCAGCGTCCGGCACGCCACCAATTACTGTCTTTATTGATCGTCGCCATTGGCGTCGTCGTCGGCTTTCCACTATTGACCGCGCTGGCGTTGCAGCACGTGACGTCAGCGCACTCCATCGTCTTCCTCGGCTTATTACCACTGGCCACGGCAATATTCGGCGTGCTGCGCGGAGGCGAACGGCCCCGTGCAGCCTTCTGGTTATTCTCGGTGCTGGGCAGCCTGACGGTGGTCGGCTTCGCCCTCTCTCAGGGCCTGAAGGCCTCGGCCACCGGCGATGTCCTGATGCTATTGGCGATTCTGGTCTGCGGCTTGGGTTATGCCGAAGGGGCCAGACTCTCCAGAACACTGGGTGGCTGGCAGGTGATCAGTTGGGCGTTGGTGCTGTCGCTGCCGTTCATGGCGGTGCTCAGCGTTTTGCTGAGTCCACCGTCGTTTTCGAGTATCAGCCCGCCCGCCTGGCTGAGTCTGGGCTACGTATCGCTGTTCAGCATGCTGATCGGTTTCGTGTTCTGGTACCGCGGCCTCGCACAAGGCGGGATCGCTGCAGTTGGGCAACTGCAATTGCTACAACCGTTTTTCGGGCTGGCGCTGGCGGCGACGTTGCTGCATGAACAGGTCAGCGCGGGGATGCTCGGGGTAACGGTTGCGGTGATTATTTGTGTGGTGGGTGCGAGGAGGTTTGCCCGGTAGCGGGTAGAAATTGCCCTGCACCCTGGCACGGCGCCAAACCGGTAGGAGCGAACTTGTTCGCGAGGCGTCAGGCCTGAACCAACGCGTAAAGCCTCTCGCCAACAAGTTGCCTCCTACCTGGAGCGGCGCTATCTGATCGCCCTGCACCCTTGCGCGGCGCCAAACGGTAGGAGCGAACTTGTTCGCGAGGCGTCAGGCCTGAACCAACGCGTAAAGCCTCTCGCCAACAAGTTGCCTCCTACCTGGAGCGGCGCTATCTGATTACCCTGATCGCCCGCTGCTTGATAACAGAAAGCTGACCGAATCAATCCAGCACGATAATCCTGCCTTCGAGCGTGAGGCTGTCAGCACGCATTTCATCGGGTTCTAGTTTGCTTTGGTACTCAGTCACCTCAACTTTTTAACCCACCGCAAGTTTGGCTGCGGAACACGGTGAAAACGTTGAGCATCGAACGCATTCACTCCTCCGGGGCATTCATGCTTTGCGTCAGCCAAAGCGTTCGAAATACCCCGTCCTGACTGCGCAATTCAGTTGGCGAACCGTCCTGCACCACGCGACCACTCTGCAGCACCAGAACCCGGTCAAAGCTGGCAATGGTCGATAATCGGTGGGCGATGGCCAGCACCGTGCGCCCGCGCATCAGATTAGCCAGCGCCATCTGGATGACCTTCTCGGATTCCGAGTCCAGCGCGGAAGTGGCCTCGTCCAGAATCAGGATCGGAGAGTTGCGCAGAAACGCCCGCGCCAGGCCAAGCCGTTGCCGCTGGCCGCCCGATAACATCACGCCGCGCTCGCCCACTTGCGTACCGTAGCCACTGGGCAGCGAGTTGATGAAGTCTTCGCAATAGGCTTGCCGCGCCGCATCGATCACCTGTTGCTCAGTAGCCTTGGGTTGGCTGTAAGCAATGTTCTCATAGATGCTGCGATTGAACAGGGCGGTCTCCTGGGGGACCACTGATATCTGTCGACGCAGGCTGTCCTGACTGACGGAGCGGATGTCGCGGTCGTCGATCAGGATGATGCCGCTGCGCACATCGTCCAGGCGTTGCAACAGACTGATCAGGGTCGATTTACCTGCACCCGACACGCCAACAATGCCGACGCTTTGCCCCGCCGGTATCTCCAGAAAGAAATGCTTGAACACCGAACGTCCGTCCGGGTAGCTGTAGCTCACGTCGATGAAGCGAATATTGCCCCGCGTCGGAGCCAGTTCTTCGTGGGTATCGCTCAAGCCATGGGGCTGGGCAATAATGCTGAGCGTCTCAGCGATCACGCCCATTTGTTGGGAGGTATCCACTAGAGCCAGGGCCAGATCCCGCGAGCCGTGAAGGATGCGAAAGGTCAATGCGCTGACCATCACCACATCACCCGCTGTTACCGAACCGTCGACCCATAAGTCTATGGCCCAACCGAGCATGCCCCCGGCCATCACCGACAGGCAGACGTCATGCAACACGCGGGCTTTTTCCAGATAAATCCAGCTGCGGCTTTGGGCCTTCGCTTCGACACCTATGGCTTTTTCCAGCCTTAAACGCTCCCGCTCACGGGCAGAAAAAGCTTTGATGCTCCACACGTTGGACACGAGGTCGACGATCTCGCCACCCACCCGCGCTGACTGCGAAGCAAAGGCAATGTGCTTGGCCCGGCCGTTTATACCAATCAACGTGATCAAGGCGGCGACCGCGATTACGCAAGCGATCAAAACCAGCGCCATGGACAATCGCACCGTACACAGCACGATGACCGCGCCGAGAAAATCGACACACGGAGGGATGATTTTCCACGCAAGCCCGCCGTAGATGGACCCGGCTGCCGCGCCCGCCGATGAAATCCGGTTAGCCAGCGCCCCCGCAAAGTGCTGGGAAAAGTAGCGCATCGGATGCCCCGTCAAATGGCTGAACAAGTCGATGCGCAAATCCGCGCAACTGCCAACCACGGTTCGACATCCGAGCCAGCCACCTGCCCGCCAGAACAGGTTCTCCAGCACTATGAGCGCAATAAACAACACAAACGGGAACCACACATGACCTGCCGCGCGATCCTCAATGGCCATGGCGTCCACCAGCAGCTTCATGCCGTATTGCACGGCAACCGCACAACTCGCTGCCCCCACAACCAGAACCAGCATGGTGCCGAAGTGCCAGGGCCGTACCCGGACGTAACGCCATAGAAAAGGCACTGGAGTATCAGGCAGCGGGCGTTCCCGTATTCGGCTATTGATCATGGCGAGTCGAAAGCGCCTGGATCTGCACACACAAAGGATGATGCGGTGCCCGATTGCCCTCGCCGTCCGCATAACCAAACAGGCCTGCCGGGCAGTATCGACCGTCGTCCCAGCCGGGATAGTCCAGAAACGGATACCAGCACAGCGCCTCCACTTCCACGCCTCGCTGCCGGGCCAAAGCGATCTGTGTGCTGACGTAGTCGAGCCAAGGCACACGTTCTTCGTCTTCGGCACCGGTCTCCGAGATTAACAAGGGCCGCTCATAACGCTGCTGCACCTCCTTGAGCATACCCGCGAATGGACGATAGGCAGGCTCGCCGCGCAGGATTTTCCCGCCGTTGAGTACCCACTGGTTTTGCGGGTAGAAATTGACCCCGACGATGTCCAGGTATTCTTCTCGCCCACCTAGGCCTGGCCACTGACGACCCGTCAACAAATCCCAGCCTTCAAACTGCGCCAATCGATACTGTTCGGCCTGATTGATCTCGTCGCTTCGACTTGACCCCGCCACCACATTGATCAATGGATCACACTGCACAAAACGCGCGTCCGGCGTGCGCTGACGAATCGACTCAATCGCCGCGATACTGGCGCGTACCAATTGATGTTTGAGCTCCTGCCCTCGCCCGTGGGTGCCAGGGTTGAAATACCCCACGTCACCGCCCGCCCAGCTCCAGAAAGAGAGTTCGTTGATGGGCGAGAAAAACGGTACGTCCATGCCTTCGTCTTTCATCAGTTGGGCAACCGCTCCTGAAAACCGGGCGAAGCGCTCCACGAATTCAGGCCTCCAGATATCAAGCCCGTCGGGATAGCCGTAATGACACAGATCCCACACCACCTGCACGTTGTAATTGCGCGCAGCGCGCAGCATCGGCAGAAAACTGCTCCAGTCGTAGTAGCCCGGTCGGGGCTCGATCAGATGCCAGCGCAGTCCGTCGCGGGCGCAGGCAATTCCCAGTGACGCCAGTTGCGCGTAATCCTTTTCAACACTTCGGGCGTGGCCGGTTTCGGCGAGCATGTCCAGCCGCCGCCCATCCCGGCGACGGTGTGAGGAACACTCATAACCGGCCATGACAAACGAGTTGAACAGCCGGGGGGAGGTCATCACAGCCACCCGCGAAAACAACTCAATGGCAGCGCTTGCCGGCCGCACATCAGAGTGACCCGACTGCGTGGCTTAGCGCCGCGTTAGACTCCTTTTCGATACGTTGATAGAGCGCCAGCGCCTGCCCCACCACCTGATCCATGTTGTAGTACTTGTAAGTACCCAGCCGCCCCAGAAAAGTGACGCCCTCGGTTTCATCCGCCAGCGCGCTGTAGCGCTTGTACAGCTCTGCGTTTTCCGGGCGCGGAATCGGGTAGTACGGGTCGCCTTCAGCACACGGAAACTCATAGCTGATGCTGGTCAACGGATGCGTCTGGCCGGTCAACTGCTTGTACTCGGTAATCCGTGTGTAAGGCACGCTCTGATCGGGATAGTTGACGACGGCCACCGGCTGGAACTGTTCGACAGGCAGCGTCTCGTGTTTGAACTCAAGGCAGCGATACGGCAACCGGCCAAAGCAGAAGTCGAAATACTCATCGACCGGCCCGCAGTAAATGATCTCCCGATAGCTGACCTGATCCCGGGCTGCGGTGAAGTCAGTATTGAGCAACACGTCGATGCGTGGATCATCGAGCATGTTTTCGAACATGCGGGTATAGCCATGCAGCGGCATCATCTGGAAAGCGTCAGTGAAATACCGATCATCATTATTGGTACGCGTGGGCACGCGGGAGGTGACTGACTTGTCCAGTTCCGACGGGTCCAGGCCCCACTGCTTGCGGGTGTAGCCCTGAAAAAACTTCTCGTATAACTCACGCCCGATCTGGTTGATCACGACGTCTTCAGAGGTGCGAATATCCGCCACAGGCTCTGCGCGCTCCGCCAGAAAAACCTCGGCTTCGTGCTCGTCCATAGCGCGACCATACAGCGTATTCAACGTGGTCAGATTGATTGGTATCGGCAACAGATGCTCGTCCACCTGTGCCAGCACCCGATGCTCATAAGGACGCCATTCGGTAAACAGCGACAGGTAGTCGACGATGCGCTGCGCATTGGTGTGGAAGATATGCGGCCCATAGCGGTGGACCATGATTCCGGCTTCATCCAGGTGGTCATAGGCGTTACCGGCGATGTGCGAGCGCCGGTCGACTACCAGCACATTCTTGTCGAGGCCCTGCGCCAGACGCTCGGCGATCACCGATCCGGCAAAGCCTGCGCCGACGATCAGATAATCGTAAATGCGCTTCTCACCTGCCTGCGACGGGCCTTTTTTTGCGTTCTCCATCGTTACCGTAGGCATTCGATCTGCTCCTTCATGAGGGCGCAGGTTTTATCCCACGACATGCCATCCAGCACTGCGTCAGCGCGTTGGTTGAATGAGACGTCAGCCCTGGATTTCAGCGCAGCCTCAATTCCCGCAATGAATGCGTGCGGCGAATCGGCGATGGTGACTACACCTGAATTGCCATAGCCGCTGATCACGTCGCGAATGGGCGTGGACACTACCGGGCAGCCGCCCGCCAGGTATTCCGGCGTTTTGGTCGGGCTGATAAATCGCGTCGATTCGTTGATCGCGAATGGCATCAGCGCCACGTCCCATCCCGACAGATACAGCGGTAGCTCGGCATAACTCTTGGGCCCCAAATAGTGAATATTGGGCTGGCGCGGCAGTGAGTCAGGGTCGATTTTTACCACCGGACCAATCAGCACGACCTGCCAGTCAGGTCGTTGGCTAGCCAGTTCGCTGACCAGTTCGATGTCGAATCGCTCATCGATGACGCCGAAGAACCCCAGTCGGGGATAACCAATGCCAGCCTGGTCCGCGGGTTCTGGAAGCCTGTCACGGGCCGCTGCGAAGTGTGCAATATCGACGCTGCTGGGCACGGGATGGGCGTTGCCATGCTGAAGTTTCTTCGCCTCCCACAAGCTGTAGCCGCCGGTGAACACCACGTCGGCCCTAGCCATCAACTGACGTTCTTTTTCCAGCAAATCAGACGGTGCGCCCTTGAAGGCCGACAGCTCGTCCATGCAGTCAAAAATCGTCACGCGAGCTTTCAGGTGCTCGGTGAATGACAGGCTCATGGGTGTGAGATACCACAGCAGTAGCTCTTTGGCCGAGAGTAGGTCTTTGCCCGAATGTTCGGCCAGATACCCGTCAAGCAATTCGCGTTGCCATTCCACTGCTTGCGCAGCGCTGGTGCCATGGGCAAAAAGGGGCACGATGACGGTAATGCCCGTTGCAGGTTGCGAGATATCGAGTGCCGGCTGAGGTGTGTCCGTGAAGATTGGCTCTTCAAAGAACAACACATCGTAATCCTTGGCCAAACGCGACATGACGTGTTGCGGTCGCTGATAAACGAACCCCCAGCGCAAATGAGACAGACACAGCAAAGTAGGTCTGGCCAGACTGATTGCACGTGATGGGGTGTCGATTTTCACCAGCGAAAGGGCGTCGTCAGGCTGCTCTGGAAAATTCATGTCGGATTCCTTTTGAAATATGGATCCGAGACTGAAGCCAGCTTGATCGCGGCCTCGAAGACACTCGTCTGTTGAATAAAACGCTACTCGGTGATTGAGGATCACGTTCTGCGCGCTTCATAACTTGGAGGCCTGCCGTTCCCGCAGCGTTCAACACGCCCCCACGTAAAGCCGATGAACAGCAGGTACCGGTGAGTAAACGCCTTTGAACTCCCGCGGCACCTGGAGCCCATAACTTCATACACCTCATCGTCACGCCTGTGACAGTGAGCCGAAATACAGGCTCGGCAGGTAAGTAGTCGCCGTTCACACAGTGAATAAATGAGGCGAACTATGATCCTGGTGACTGGCGGTGCGGGCTATATCGGTGCTCACGTAGTGCTGGAACTGATGGAGCACGGCGAAGACGTCGTGATTCTCGATAACCTCTGCAATAGCTCACGCTCGGTCGTGGAGCGGATTGCCAAAGTATCGGGACGAAGACCTGTCTTCATCTTTGGAGACGTTCGAAATAAAGGCCAGCTAGATCTGCTGTTCAACGAATACGCCATCGATGCCGTGATCCATTGCGCCGGTTTGAAAGCGGTCGCTGAAAGCGTGCGAGAACCACTCCGGTATTACGACAATAACGTGGGCGGCAGCGTGACGCTGTGTCAGGCCATGGCAGACGCCGAAGTGTTTACGCTGGTATTCAGCTCATCCGCAACGGTCTATGGCGACTGTGCAATGATGCCTATTGATGAAAGCTGCGCCACAGGTCAGCCCTCGAACCCATACGGCCAATCGAAACTGATGGCGGAAAACGTCATGAACAGCATGGCCGCATCCGATCCTCGCTGGTCGGTTGGGCTGCTGCGTTATTTCAATCCGATCGGTGCCCATGGTTCGGGGGAACTTGGGGAAGCACCGACCAACACACCGAATAATCTGTTGCCTTATCTTCTTCAAGTCGCCAGCGGTGAACGCGCAGCACTGGGCGTCTATGGCAATGATTACGCAACGCCGGATGGCACCGGCGTCCGCGATTATGTGCATGTGATGGACCTTGCCGAGGGGCATCTGAAGGCATTGCAGGCGTTACGACAGCTGCATGGCGTGCGGATCTGGAATTTCGGCACGGGTCAGGGTTATTCCGTGCTGGAAGTCGTCAAGGCGTTCGAACGTGTCAGCGGTGTCGCCGTGCCGCTGACTTACGAACCTCGCCGTGCTGGTGATATCGCGCGTTGCTGGGCGGATCCGGGCAAAGCCGCTGATGAGCTGGACTGGCGAGCCGGTCGCTCACTGGACTGCATGCTGGCCGATGCCTGGCGCTGGCAGTGCAGCATTCAGCCGGAGCGAATTGACACGCTGGTGGGCTAGGCTTTCGTCGTGAGTCATGGGGTTTGTTCGAATTCAAATGTGCAGGCAGCATTGATTCCGCGTCACGGCGCTGGCAGGGTAGTCCACCTGAACTGACGTGGCGGCTGCCTGCGCCTCGTTTTCGAATCGAATAGATCGGGAGATTCGCACATGAGCAACGCACCTTACGTTCCGCCCAAGGTATGGAAAAACGAAGCAGTGGGTGGCCAGTTCGCAAGCATCAACCGGCCCGTCGCCGGGCCGACCCACGACAAGACACTGCCCAAGGGCAAGCACCCTTTGCAGCTCTATTCACTGGCGACGCCCAATGGCATCAAAGTGACTATCTTGCTCGAAGAGCTGCTCGCGCTGGGGCATACCGAAGCGGAATACGATGCCTGGCTGATCCGCATCAATGAAGGTGATCAGTTCTCCAGCGGCTTCGTCGATATCAACCCCAATTCGAAGATTCCAGCATTGGTGGACTACAGCGCCGAGCCGCCCATTCGCGTGTTCGAGTCGGGTTCGATCCTGCTGTATCTCGCCGAAAAGTTCGGGCGCTTTCTGCCGAACGATCCAGCAGGCCGCACTGAAACCCTGAACTGGCTGTTCTGGCAAATGGGTGCAGCGCCGTACCTTGGCGGTGGTTTCGGACATTTTTACGTCTACGCGCCGGAGAAAATGGAATACCCGATCAACCGCTTCACCATGGAGGCCAAGCGCCAACTGGATGTGCTGGATCGCCGCCTGAGTGAAAGTACGTATCTGGCGGGCGATGAGTACACCATTGCCGATATCGCAGTCTGGTCGTGGTACGGCCAGGTGATCCTGGGCGGTCTGTACTCGGCGGCTGAATTTCTGGCAGTGCACGAATACACCCACGTGCAGCGCTGGGCGCATGAAATCGCCAAACGTCCTGCGGTTGTTCGGGGCACCCGAGTCAACCGCACCTGGGGCGATGAAGCGACCCAAGTACCGGAGCGGCATGACGCTGCGGATCTGGATTGAGGGAGAGGTAACAATTAAATCCTGTGGGACCGAATTCATTCGGGAAGGCGGCATTCCTGATGACACAGATACATCGAATGTACCGGCCTCTTCGCGAATGAATTCGCTCCCACGGGTTTGCGCACGGTCTCGGGGTCACGATGAGCCTGCGGGACCGAATTCATTCGGGAAGGCGGCATTCCTGATGACACAGATACATCGAATGTACCGGCCTCTTCGCGAATGAATTCGCTCCCACGGGTTTGCGCACGGTCTCGGGGTCACGATGAGCCTGCGGGACCGAATTCATTCGGGAAGGCGGCATTCCTGATGACACAGATACATCGAATGTACCGGCCTCTTCGCGAATGAATTCGCTCCCACGGGTTTTCGCGCGGTCTCGGGTTCACGACGAGCCTGTGGGACCGAATTCATTCGGGAAGGCGGCATTCCTGATGACACAGATACATCGAATGTACCGGCCTCTTCGCGAATGAATTCGCTACCACGGGTTTGCGCACGGTCTCGGGTTCACGATGAGCCTGCAGGGCCGAATTCATTCAGGACGGAGGTAGTTCAGGCGACTCGAATCGCTGCGCCTTACTTCACCCCTTCGCCGCCATTGCCGTCACTTCCACACGCATGCCTTCAACTGCCAACGCAGCCACGCCAACGGCGGCGCGCACGGGCCAGGGCTTGGCAAAAAAGCGTTTGTACACTTCGTTGAATGCGGCGCGGTCGGCCATGTCGGTGAGGTAAATGGTCAGGTGCAATACCCGATCCATGGAGCTGCCAGCCTTTTCCAGCGCTACTTTCAGCGCTTGCAACGTACATTCGCTTTGCAGCGTGATATCGCCCAGCTCCAGGCTGCCGTCGGCATGGGTCGGAATCTGCGTGGATACCAGCAAGCCGCCAAAACCGGCGACGTCGGAAGAAATGGAGTCCGAATCAGGGTCCGGGACGAAAGTGATGTCTTGGTTTGCCATGAAGGTCTCGTGTCTGGAAAGTAAAAAGGTCACTTACTCAATTGCGTGAACAGTTTACAGCCCGACAGGCATAAAACGCAGGCATGAAAAAACCCGCCGAAGCGGGTTACTTTTCATCAATACCATTCCAACATCCTGTCAGTAGCCATCCGGGCCATGGTGGTCATCCTTTACCTCCGAAGCGCTTCCTGCGTTTCGGTTGATGGGTTTAGATTGCGCTTATAAGACACAGGGGTAAATGGACGATCAGCAGCACGCGATGTAAGCCTTTCGCCATTAGTGGCGCTGTTTTCTCCTACATGATGGCACCACCGGTTACTCCACTCTGTCCCAATAAGGTGGTGTACCGATCGCATTCAAAAAATAATCCCATACAACCCGCACTTTCTGCGAGCGAAGGCGATTCTCAGGCGACAGCAGATGGATCTGGCTCGACGAAGGCTCGACAGCCCCCTCCCACTCGGGCAATAGCTGGATCAGCTCCTTGCTTCGCAAGTGCGCCTGATTGAACAGCCATGAAGGAAACAACACGATCCCCCTGCCCGCCAGCGCAGCCTCCATCAACACTTGGCCGTTATTGCTTCGTAACGGCCCGTCGACGTCAATGACCTCTTCGGCATCATGCCCGGGATGGCGAAAATGCCAGCGCTGTATGCCGCTCACGCCTTTGTAAACGAGGCAGGCATGGTTGCGAAGATCCTGCGGCGAGGTCGGTTGCCCGTGCTTTTCCAGGTATTCGCTGCTCGCACACAACAAATAGCGCTGATCGCAGATTTTACGGCCTATCAAGCCCGAGTCAGGCAGTTGCCCGACCCGGAAGATGATGTCGGTGCCCTCCAGAACGGGATCGATGAACGCATCAGTGACGTTCAACTCGACAGTCAGCTCGGGGTACTTTTCATAAAGGCCATTCAGTAGTTTTACGATGTGCAAATGACCAAAGGCGACCGGCGCATTGATCCGCACCAGGCCGCGAATGTCACCGACCTTGCCGTTGACCTCCTCGTCAGCCGCGTCCAGCAACTCCAGAACTTCACGGATCTGCACGTAGTAACGCTCACCTGCGTCGGTGAGTTTCACTGCGCGGGTATTGCGATAGAGCAGTTGCTGCCCCACGTCCCGCTCCAATGCCGCAATGAAGCGGGATACCGAAGAAGCAGGCACCTGAAAGTGCCGCGCCGTCGCGGAAAAACTACCGGTGACGGCGACCATGGCGAAGAATCTGTGGGCTTTTAGGTGCATGGGGAAAACTCAGGTGGTGCCTATAAAAAAACTACAACTATCTGATTTTGAATACTTTTCTTCGGGAATGACTGGGGTAGCGATCCATATTGCCCGCGATTCGGTTTCTCAGCCGATAAATATATCGACTGCGCTGATGCTATCGCGGGCAAGCGCGCTCCTATAGGTCCCGTGTTTGCCTCGCGACAGAATGGTTTAAGGGACACCGAGGCAGCTCCTACAGACCAATGCGAGTCCAGCAAATCGTTTCGCGGCACATCCATCCAGTAAAACCACCAATTGCTAATACAGCAATAGTCTTTTGCTTTTAAGCTCAATTGTGGCTGCTTTAGCAACAACCTACCATGGGGGTCACTTTCATCTGCCGAGAACGCCCTGTAGCTCCGGGCCTCTCGCTGGCACCAGATTCTGTCCATGGAGACTTCGATTCATGACTGACCTTTTTGCCTCCTATGACCTCAGCGGCCTGACGCTGAATAACCGCATCGTCATGGCACCGATGACTCGCTCCCGCGCCCCTGAAGACATCGCTACCGAACAGATTGCGCTGCATTACACCCAACGCGGCACTGCGGGCCTTATTGTTTCAGAAGGCACGCCGATTTCTCGTGAGGGCCAGGGTTATCTGTTCAACCCCGGCATCTTCAGCGATGAGCAAATAAAGGGCTGGAAACTGGTAACGGACTCCGTCCACAGCGTAGGCGGCAAGATGTTCGCCCAGCTCTGGCATGTCGGCCGGGTTTCTCACACCTCTATTCAGGTCGATAGCAAAGCCCCGGTCAGTTCCACGACCAAGCCAGCCCAAGGTGGCAAGGCATTCGGTTATACCGAGGACGGCGAGCCGGGCTTCGTTGACACGTCCATCCCGCGAGCGCTGACCACTGAAGAAGTTGGCCGAGTCGTTGGAGACTTCGCTCAAGCGGCTGCAAACGCTATCGATGCAGGTTTTGACGGCGTGGAAATTCACGGTGCGAATGGCTATCTGCTTGAGCAGTTCCTGAACCCGCTGGTCAACGATCGCACTGATCGCTATGGCGCGAAAAATCTCGAAGACCGTTTGCGTTTCGTGTTCGAAGTGGTTGATGCCGTCAGCGCCAGAATCGGTAAAGGCAAGGTCGGCATTCGTATCTCGCCGTACGGCCAGTTGTTCGATATGCCGATCTATCCTGAAATCGATGAAACCTACGCGGCGCTCTGCGCTGGCATGAATGAGCGCGGCATTGCCTACGTCCACGTCATGGACCAGACCCACTTCTTCATGGCCGGTGAAAGCTCCGCTGCACAGGAAGAAGCGCTGCGCGAATTGCTCAAGGAATGCAAAGCCAAACTGGGCAACACCGCACTGATTCTCGCGGGAGACATGACGCTGGAGCGCGCTCAGGATCTGGTGGATGCCGGCTTAATTGACCTTGCCGCCTTCGGCCAACCCTTCATCGCCAACCCGGACCTCGTCGCCCGCCTGAAAAACGGCTGGCCGCTGACCACTCCGGATCGCGACACCTACTACGGTGGCGATGCCAAAGGCTATGTGGATTACTCACCGTACGAACCGGCCTGACGTAGCAAACGAAGGACCTCTGGGGAGCCAACTTGTTGGCTCCTGTCAAAGAGTGCAGTCCTGTAAATTGGAATTCATTTCCTGTAGGAGTGAACTTGTTCACGAAGCGGTCTTCCTGTTTTGGCAAGCCTACCGCTTCGCTCTTAGGACCGGCTTTAGCCGGGAGCACGTCAGGATATTCGCTGAATTTTCATCGGCAGAAATACCGCCCTCCCGGCTGAAGCCGGTCCTACGGGGTCATCGCGTAGCAAAAGCTCACTCCACCTTCGCCAGCCCCGCCGCATCGTACCGCTCACGAGCCTCGCGAAAACCCTCTGCATTGCCCGCCACCCACATCCAGAGCGGAATCATCTGCACCAGCAGTCCGCGACCAAGCTCCGACAGTTCGTAGTCGACGCGTGGCGGAACTTCGTTGTAATCCCGACGCAAAACCAGACCATCTCTTTCAAGCTGACGCAGGCTGCGGGTCAACATCCGCTGCGTCACGCCGCTCATGCGCCTGGCGATTTCCGCATGCCTCAGCCGCCCTTCCACACCCAGCGTGTGAACGATGCCCAGTGACCAGCGATTACCCGCATGGGTCAGCACTTCTCGCTTCAAACCATCGTCTTGCGCACTCAGCGCTTCGCAGGCCGCTTGCGATTGCCTGATGATTTCTTCGTTGTCCATTTGCCCCCCAGGATCACTCGTGTGCCTACTTATGGCCGCGTCTCAATGGTGACAGGATAACAACCGCTCGCCATTGAGCGGCTATCCGGAGGACATTCATGCAACCGACCACACCTGTGAAAACCGACAATATTCTCGTATTGGGAGCCGGAGAGCTGGGCACTCAAGTCCTGCGCGAGCTGGCTGCAATGACTGCTGACAGCGCAAAAGCGCGCGTCACCGTGCTGCTGCGCCCATCCGCTGTCGCCACTCAAAACAGTTCGAAAAAACGTGCCCTTGAAGAACTCCTTACGCTGGGCATCCATATCTTGCAGGCCGATGTGATCAACGATTCCATCGAGGCACTCGCCGAACATTTTCGGCAATTCGGTACAGTTATCAGCTGCGTTGGCTTCGTTGCTGGCGCGGGCACCCAACTCAAGCTCACTCAGGCGGCACTCAAGGCAGGCGTGAAGCGCTATGTGCCGTGGCAGTTCGGCGTGGACTATGACGTAATCGGTAAAGGCAGCCCGCAGGACCTGTTTGATGAGCAGCTCGAAGTCCGCGAGCTTTTACGGGCCCAGCGCACAACCGAATGGTTGATCATTTCCACCGGCATGTTTACCAGCTTCCTTTTCGAGCCCGCGTTTGGGGTGGTCGAGCTGGCTAAAAATACGGTTCACGCCTTGGGCACCTGGGACACGCAGGTCACCGTCACCACGCCAGAGGACATCGGCAAGCTGACGGCGCAGATAATCTTTGCCGAACCCCGCCTGATCAACCAGGTGGTGTTCGTCGCGGGGGACACGCTGAGCTATAGACAACTGGCGGACATCCTCGACGAAAAGCTTGGTCGCACGCTGTCTCGCGTGGAATGGACAGTCACGCAGTTGAACGCCGCTCTTGCCGCAGCGCCGGAGGATTCACTGTGCAAATACCGGGCGGTGTTTGCCCAAGGTAAAGGCGTCGCCTGGGATAAAAACCGCACATTCAACGCCACCCACGGTATTGAAATGACCACAGCCGCTGACTGGATCGAGCAGAACCTACTGCCTGCCAAGGGCGCGCTTGTGTAACACCTGCCTTAACAGATCGTGCCCGCTCACCAGCAGAATGCCGGCGAGCACCAGTGCCGAGCCGATCACAAAGGAGGATTCCAGCGTTTCATCCAGCAGCCACACACCAAACACCACGCCGAACAAGGGCGTCATGAATGACAGCACGCCCAGGCGCGAACCGAGATAGCGGCCCAGCAGCCAGAACCAGACGAGGAAACTCAGGAACGAGACGCCGATGGTCTGGTAAGCCAAGCTGCTGACCGCAACGGTGGTCAGGTTGATGCCCGTTTGACCGGTGGCCAGAGCCATCAACGCAAGGATCACAAAGGCCCCGGCCAACTGATAGAACAGTGTCAGCGGTGCGGGCGCGTCGGACAGTCTGGAGCCGCGAATGGTGAGGGTCGTACCGGCCCACAGAATAGCCGCCAGCAAACCCAACCCGTCACCAATCCGCTGATGCAGCACTGATACGCCGGGGGCTGCGGGGGCATAGAACGCCAGCACGACACCTGAGAAAGCGATGAGGATCCCGATCCATTGGAGCAACGTCAGCCGTTCACTGCGGAACCGAAAATGCAGACCGATGGCGACAAATATCGGTGCAGTGTAAAGGAAGATCACCATGTGCGCGGCCGAGGTATAGCGCAGCCCTTCGCCCACCGCGAGGTACTCCAGCGCAAACAGCACACCGACCATGATCCCGGCTTGCCAGGTGCCGCTGCGTTTCATCTGGTGCCAGCGCAGCATCAGCAACACGCCGACCATCAATGCCGCAAAGCCTGAGCGCAGGGCGATCTGGAAAATCGGCGCAATGTCCGGTGCAGCGGCCTTGATCGCGACTTGCTGCAGACCCCATACGGTACACAGCACGGTCATCATGACCGCAGCCTGACCGTCGATGGGTTTACGAATATTCACAGAGCTCGATCTCAGACGTTATCAACCGCGGCATTATGGCGTTTGGCCGAAACAAAATGTTGAACATCTGAGACTGTGTGCCGGGATGTTGTTGGAGCGAGGCTTGCCCGCGAAGCAGTTATTAAGGTGGATCAGATACACCGAGCCATCCTTGTTCGCGGGCAAGCCTCGCTCCAACAGATATTGCGTAACCCGTCGTAGCCGCACCTACCCCCGATCAACCCGCCCCGCATAACACCCTCTGCGCGCGTTATGAACATGGATGTAACTGACCTCTGGATTGGCAAATATCTGCTCGATCACCGGCTCTATCGCCACGCCCTCCACGACGTCAGCTTCGATCATCATCCCTTCCGCGTCATAGCCCCTCAGCGACAGCAGGCGGATGCGCATTGACTCAGGAACCTGATCGATCGCGTCGTAAGTCTGGCTAGCCCCTTCGCGGATGAAAATCGCATGAGTCGCACGATAAGGGGTCATGGCCGGCTGGCAGACGTGATTCAGTAAAAGCACCGTCTCGCCAATTTCCGCGTCCAGCAATTCGATGCGGTCAGGGAAGCCTGGTTTTTTATCGACGTGGTAACGCTTTACGCCGAGCGCTTTCAAGGCGTCGTCGGATAAACCAAAAAGTGTCTGGAAAGGCTCAGGGGAGAGGCCTGTGATCCGAAAAGTCATGCTGAGCTCCTGCTGGATTGGAGCGTGTAGCAAACCCGCTATCCAACCTGATCACACCCTGCTTCTTGCTGTCCAACCCGAACTGCAATCAAAGTGACATCTCACCATTCACGGCTTTTTGCCTCGCTTGTGTGATAATCGCCGATTCGCTCACTTTCCTCCGTACAGAGAACTGCGCATGTCCTACCGGGCACCTCAGGACTTGGCCCTCGACCTAGCACTCTCCGCACTGCTTGAAGCCCAGGTGCGCGACGGGCATTACGCAAGTGTTGAAGACGCGCGCCAGGCGACTCTGCGGCTCATGCAAGTTCCCGAGGCCGGAGCGCGAGATGTGACGGCCGAGGAGACCGGTGAGACGGCGCTGTATGACTCCATGGATTTCGCCCGCCTTGCCCTTTCGGCGGTCAGCGGGGTTGGAGTCTGGACCTATGAAGTGTCCAGCGACTGTTTCTACTGCGACGCTGGCATCAGCGAGTTGTATGGCATTGACCCGGTGCAGGCCGCCAGTGGCATCAAGCGCAAGGATTTTCTCGCCAACGTTCACCCCGATGACCTGGCCGCGCTGCGCAAGACCATGGCAGGCGGGTTGGTCAACAGCGGCGACCTCGAACTCGAATACCGCATCGTTCATCCCGACGGGTCAGTCCGCTGGGTGCTTTCTCGCGGCCACACGTATTTCAGTAATACCGGCGAGCCGGTTCGGCGTACAGGCGTCGGCATCGAGATGACGGCTCAGCGTCTGCTCGAACAGCAACTGCGGCAGAGCCAGAAAATGGAAGCCGTCGGCCAACTGACGGGCGGTCTGGCTCATGATTTCAACAACCTGCTGACCGGAATCACCGGCAGCCTGGAGATGATCAAGCGGCGGATCGCACAGAATCGCGTCGGTGAAATAGACCGCTACCTCGACGCGGCACAAGGCGCCTCGCGTCGGGCAGCGGCACTGACCCATCGATTACTCGCCTTCTCGCGCCGCCAAACCCTGGAACCTATCGCAACCGACGTCAATCGCTTGGTCGCGAGCATGCTTGAGCTGATTCGCAGCACGATCGGCCCCGCCGTGAATGTGCAAGTCAAGAACGACGCTAATCTGTGGCTGACGCAGGTCGATCCAAATCAACTGGAAAACGCCCTGCTCAACCTGTGCATCAATGCCCGCGACGCCATGCCCGAGGGCGGCACCCTGACCATCCGTACCGGCAATTGCACTCTGCAGGCCAGGGCCGCCGCCGAACGGGATTTGCCTGTAGGCGAGTATCTGACCCTGAGTGTCTGCGACACCGGCAGTGGCATGAGCAGCGACGTTATTGCCCATGCATTTGACCCGTTCTTCACCACCAAACCCATGGGCGAAGGCACCGGTCTGGGGCTGTCGATGATCTACGGTTTCGTCCGGCAGTCGGGCGGTAGCGTGCACATCCATTCGATCATGAATGTGGGCACCAACATGACCTTGTACTTGCCACGGTCACGGAGCGAGATTGCGCCATCTGACACGCCATTGGCCCTGACGCCACCGCCGCTGGCCGAACGTGGCGAAACGGTACTGGTGATTGATGACGAACACACCGTGCGCATGCTGATCCGCGAGGTGCTGGAAGATCTGGGCTATACCGCCATCGAAGCGGAAGACGGCGCCAGCGGGCTGCGAGTACTCCAATCCAGCCGGCACATTGACCTTCTGGTCACTGACGTCGGTCTGCCCGGTGGTATCAATGGCCGCCAGGTAGCAGACGCGGGACGCAGCCTGCGCCCTGACCTGAAAATACTGTTCATCACCGGCTATGCCCATAACGCACTGGGCTGGGAAGAACAGATGGAACCCGGCATGCATTTGCTGACCAAGCCGTTCTCCATGGATGAGCTGACCAGTCGCATCAAAAGCGTCATTACCGACTGACGTTCTTTGCAGGCGATTTACCAAACCTTTACCGAATCCAGACCTCCGCTTACATGAAACGGGTGTTTCATACGTCCATGGCGAACCCACTTATTTTCGCCAAAGGAGACACCATGTTTTCGAAGATGACCCAAGTCCTGATTCTGTCCGGTAGCCTGCTCGTCGCCGGGGCCGCTACCGCCAATGAACGCGACGTGATCGTCCCCGTTATCGCCGGTGCAGCCGTGGGTGCGGTATTGGCTACTGTGATCAGCCACTCGAGCAGGGACAATGACCGCCCGCGCTATCAGGAATACCGGCCACAACCGCGTTATCAGCCGCGTTATCAACCCCAGTATCAAGCGGTGCGTTACGTCCCGGTGCGTGCGGTCGAATACCGCCGCTACGACCCGCCCCGTGGCGGCTATTACGACCACAGGCCCCGCCGGGATTACGATCATGGCCGAGGCCGTGATCGCTGGTAATAGATCTTCTAGACCAAGGCTTGATCTGCAAGCGCCGCTGTCATCTGGCAGCGGCTTTTTTCATTCCCTGCATTCCGTCCCCGGTGTCGCCTGTGTATGATCGCAGCGGGCCAATGCTGCCTGCCGCTCGCTCCCGATGGGAAAGGTGAAAGCATGTTTTCTTCCGAATCCTGTCGCATCTCTTGATAGTCCAGGTTTGGCAATGCGAGCACCACAAAGCCTCGACTCCAGGAGCTCTCATGCTATCCATCGAACACGCCAAGCAAATGGCCAAGCGGCTGCGCGCCGACCTCGCAAAGTCTAATCAGGACATTTCCCACTCCGCCGCCCTTGAACTGGTCGCCCATCAACTGGGCCATAAAGACTGGAACACTGCGTCAGCGCTGCTCACCCACGAAGTTGCCCCGGCGGGCATCACCTTCGATAAATCGATTCCTATTCTGCGATCGTTCGACGAAACCAAGGCACGCGAGTTTTACCTCGATTTCCTCGGCTTCAGCGTTGAATTCGAGCACCGGTTCGAAGCGGATCTGCCGCTGTATCTGGGGATAACCCGCAACGGCCTGCAACTGCACCTCTCCGAACACCACGGCGATGCCAGCCCCGGCTCGACGGTATTCATCCCGATGCAAAATATCGAACTGCTTCGCGATGAACTACAGGCCAAGCGCTACGGCTACGGCCGACCGGACATCGTCGAGCAAGGCTGGGGCAAAGTGCTGGAGGTTTACGACCCGTTTGGCAATCGGTTGAGGTTTTGTGAGGGGTGAAACAGGCAGCGCCCTAAAACAGACATATAAACCCTCTTACTGAAATATCCTTCTGTAGGAGCCAACTTGTTGGCGAGGCGTCGTGTCAGTCATTACGTCTCGCGAACAAGTTCGCTCCTACCAAGGACGGGGTATGACAGATTTATAGCTGATCAACAGTCCTCCCCCTCACCCCAAAAAAACGCACCACCCGTCCAGCCCTTTACACATTCTTGGAATTTATCCGGAAGCCCCCGCCTCAGACCTACATACCAAGAACATTTGTAGGCTGCCTTATGAACTCTCTGCGCAATTTTGATGATCGCCTGAACCCGGCAATGCATTCAGATGCAGATGCCAGAACCCTCTACCACCAGCTGTTGAGCGATCCCCGACAGGTGGATGTCCGTACGCTTCGCCACTTTCTCGAAGTCCATCTTCACGAAGCGCGGCAATGTCCCGTGGATCTTCCTGAAGACCTCAGCGAGATGCCCGCGTGGATGGAGGGAAAGGCAAGTGTTGTCGCCAGTGCGTACAGAGAGTATCTCGACGTACGGCATGCAGGCGCAGGTAGGCAATTCTTCGGAAGCAAGGCTCATGCCCTTTATTTTCTAAGACAGGTAGCACCGACCAAACTGGTGGATGGGGCCTGGCTGTACGCTGCAGTAAAACACACCGACGACTGGCGCTATCACGGTCTGATCCGTACCTACCTAGAAGAGCTGGGAGACGGCGATCCCGCTCTGAATCATGTGGTGCTGTACCGCAAGCTTCTGGCTGATCACGACTGCGCGCCCACCGAACAACTGGAAGACGTGTTGTACGTCCAGGGCGCCATTCAGCTCGCACTCGCGCAACTGGGTGACGAGTACCTGCCAGAGCTGCTCGGGTATAACCTGGGCTATGAGCAGCTTCCGTTGCACTTGTTGATTACTTCGTTCGAGCTCAACGAGCTGAACATTGATCCGTACTATTTCACGCTGCACGTCACCATCGACAA
Organism: Pseudomonas quasicaspiana; assembly: GCF_021147825.1. Lineage (NCBI taxonomy): Bacteria > Pseudomonadati > Pseudomonadota > Gammaproteobacteria > Pseudomonadales > Pseudomonadaceae > Pseudomonas > Pseudomonas quasicaspiana. Next base: position 59,712 of record NZ_JAGTPI010000006.1, on the reverse strand, counting down.
TGCCAGCAACGGCCACGCCCACAAAGCCGTGCAAACCGTTCTCGACCTGTTGCCGACAGATGACACCCGGGATGAATTCATTGAACGGCTGCGCGCTGGCTATGCCCTGAACGAGCTGGGCACCGGAACTAAAGAGGTCATTGCCAGCTTTGATCTGGAGAACGAAGTCGTGGCCATGCTGGAGCGCAAGCGTTCCTTTGGTCAGTACATGCATTCGGACTATTGCCGTCTGGACGGGTTGACCATCAACCAATGGCTGGGCGAGCCCGGACGCAGCCGCGCGTTCCTGACCGCTCTTGAAAACAAAGGCTGGATCAAACGCAATCAGGACCCGACCCAAAGTCGTTTCTGGCAACTGATAGACGGCCCGGGAGCGGTGATGTTTGGCGTGTTCAGCGGTTATGAAATGCAGCTGTTGAGGGACTGGATTGCAGGGGATTGGGTTGACGAAAGTGCTTCGTCCAACAGCAACCCGTTTCGTGCCCGGTTCCGGCGTCGGGCGACACCCGCCTCTGTATCGCCAAAGCAACCTAAAGCTAACGGCTCGACTGAGCGATTGATCAGTCTGCTGTCCCCTTCCCAACACTCGACGCCTGAGGGCCTGATCGCCACTCGGACCTATTCCAGCCAACTTGCTCAAGGATCGTTAGCGTGATGGACCACACCACTGCATCGTCATCGTTTACTAATGCACCCAACACTGAAGAACAGACCCATGACCTGGCACTCGTTCAGTTGGGTCGTCGACTACAGGCCGATGAGTACAAGTTCGTCACGGTGACGCCCCTGACCCATCAGCGCAATAACGAGCGCGAGCAAAACTGCAAGGCTCGTAACCTGCGCGATATCTTTGGCTGGAACCGGCCGTTTGATACAAACCTGCTGCCAGAGGCGGAAATAAACGCCCTGCTGGCCAGCGGAATCATCCGCGCCCATGCCGGGTTGTTACTCAGTGAAGTACGCTGGTCGAGCCTGCAGGACCTGCTTTTCGTGCATTCCGGCTTCCCGACCATTTCAAACGATGCAGTCTTTTTCGGCCCCGACACCTACCGATTCGCCCAGGCCATTGAAGAGCATCTGAGAACCTCAATGCATCCGGTGCGCACTGCGGCGGATATTGGTTGTGGCAGCGGCATGGGAGCCATCCTCATCGCAAAATCCAGACCCAACGCCCAAGTGTTGGCACTGGATATCAATCCGACAGCCTTGAGGTTTACAGCGGTCAACGCTGCACTGGCGGAGATTGAAAACGTGCACGCCTGGCACAGCGATCTGCTGGAAAGTACTTCCGGCGAATTCGACCTCATCGTCGCCAACCCGCCTTATATGCAGGACAGCCAGAAACGCGCCTATCGTCATGGCGGCGGACGCCTGGGTTCAGAGCTTTCCGTACGCATCGTCGAGCAAGCGATGGGCCGCCTGGCACTGGGCGGTAGCCTGTTGCTGTACACCGGCACGCCATGGGTCGACGGAGTGGATCTGTTCCTTGAACACGCCCTGCTGTTGATTGATCGCCCAGGTTTCGCGTGGTCCTATCGCGAGATGGACCCGGATGTATTCGGCGAGGAACTGGAAACCGAAAACTACGCTCAGGCAGAAAGAATCGCCGCAGTGGTGTTAACGGTTACCCGGACGGCGTGAGCGGTTGTCGGCGTTCTTGACGACACAGATGCTGTGGCTGTACCGAACCCTTCGCGAATGAATTCGCTCCTACCGGATCTGCGCTAGCCTGAAGCTCAACGCAACCTGGTAGGACCGAATTTATTCGGGAAAACGGTATCCCTGACGACACAGAGGCTGTGGCTGTATCGCGGGTTGCTTAAGCCTCAGCAAGAGCCTCGCGCACGAAGTCTTCATAAGTGCGTAATGGGTGCCCAATGATGGTCTGAAGCTGCTCAATGGTTCCTTCTTTTGCCTGCATGCCAAACTTCTGAATCCCCGCCATCATCAGGCGCATGTCATACGCCAGCCAATTGGGACCGTATGAAGCGAGCTGCCCTTCGAAAGCCACAACGTCATCACCACCGTAGGCGATCTCGCGCCCCAGCGCGGTACTCCAGACTTTCGCCACAGACGAACCGGTGAGCGGCTGCGGTCCGATCAACTCCAGCGTTACACAATCCAGCGCCGAGGCTGCTCTGTCACGACGCAGCAATTCCGCAACGGCGACATCAGCGATATCGCGCGCATCAATCATGGAAACACCTGCCGAACCGATTGGCATTGGATAAACCGAGTAATCCTGAATGGTCTGTTGGACCATGCGATCGTTTTGCATGAAATAAGCCGGACGCAAAATAGTCACGGGCATGTCGAGGGTCTCGATCATGCGCTCAACCGTACGCTTGCCGGTGAAGTGCGGGACATTGGTGAACTTGTCCGCATGGATCACCGACAGGTAAACAATGCGCTCAATACCCACCTCGCGAGCAAGGTTCAGCGTAATGAGGGCTTGGGTGACCTCATCAGGCGTTACCGCATTGAGGAGGAACAGCGTACGCACCGACGACAGTGCCTCGCGCATCGACGCTACATCGGTTAGGTCTGCGACCACCTCAGTGACGCCCGTCGGGAAGGTCCGCTTACCCGGTTGGCGTACGAGAGCTTTGACGTCAGCGCCCGCGTCAGCAAGGCCTTGGGTGATCAGTGAACCAATAGTGCCGGTGGCACCAGTAACCAGAATGCTCATATTGAAACTCCTGCTGAGGATTTGAAGTTGATCTGCGAGTGAAATCCGCAACGACCTTGACGAGAAAGTAATCCGTTGCACTTATAAAACGAAGACCCCAAAATCCAGACACCTCGTTGCAAATATGGAACACCATGAACCTGAACGCGCTGATCGATTTCATGCTCGTCGCCACCCATTCAGGGCTGGGAAAGGCAAGCCGTGCGAGCGGTGTTTCCAAAGCCACGTTGTCGCGCCGAATCGCCGACCTTGAAGAGCAACTGGGCGTAAGGTTGATTGAGCGCAGCGCCCGCGGCCTGAAACTCACCGAAGCGGGCAAGGCGCTGATGTCTCGAACTGAAGCCCCGCTGAGTGAAGTAACTGAAGCAATGACGGCTGCAAGTGAAGGCGTTTCAACGCCTCGCGGGCGCTTGCGGGTCGCGGCACCGATTTTGTTCTCTCAGCTCGCGATGGGCCGTATCGGCGCCGAGTTCTGTGCGGCCTATCCGGAAGTCTTGATTGAGGTGGTTGCGGAAGATCGCATGGTCGATCTGGTGGAGGAGCAATACGACGTCGCCATCCGGATCAATCCAGGCCCGGACAGCAGCCTGGTCGGCAGGTGCTTCGCCAAAGACCGGCTGATAGTCGTGGCGGCGCCTGAAATACCCAAGCCGATGCCCGGCGCAATCAGACCCGTTCCGGGCATCGTGACTTCAACGTTCCAGCCCACCCACTGGAGTCTCGATGGCGGGCAGTTGGTCCTGGAGCCGATCCCGAAAATGAGCTTCTCTTCATTGCTGATGGTCCGCGATGCAGCTATCGCCGGGGGCGGTGCGGCCCTCATTCCACAGTCCATCGCCTGGAGTCAGCTTGCCCGAGGTGAGTTGGTTCAATGGGGGACTGTGTCGGGTGTCGAGCCGTCGCTGTGGGTTTTGCATACATCCAGGCGGCTTGCGGCTCCCAAAGTACGGGCATTTGTCGACTTCATGTGTGCTATGTATCCGGACATGTCCCTAGTGCTTGATGGGTAGAAAATCGCTCACACAAGGGAATGCATTTCTGATCGCACAGATGCTGTGATGGTATAGGCCCCTTCGCGAATGAATTCGCTCCTACCGGATTTGTGCAAGGCTGATGCTCAACGCAAACTGGTAGGACCGAATTTATTCGGGAAGACGGTATCCCTGACGACGCAAATGCTGTGGCTGTGCCGGCCCCTTCGCGAATGAATTCGCTCCCACAGGGTCTGCACCTTCCTCACGTTCACCCCGATCCTGTGGGACCGGATTCATCCGGGAAGGCGGCATTCCCGACGATGCAGATGCTCTGGATGTACCGGCCCCTTCGCGAATGAATTCGCTCCTACCGGATTTGCGCCGATCAATCATAAATAATCTTCTGATACACCGGGGTCTGCTGCGCGCTGTGTTTGATACGCCGCACCGAGCTGCCGGTGATCAATTGCCCGCCCAGTAGAAGATTGCCGCATGGTGATCGCGGTTCGAAGAGACGTTGCCTTAATACCCTGATCGCCTCCGCCCCCAACTCATCGCGAGGGACGTGAAGCGTGGTGAGCGGTATGTCGTTGATGTCAGCCAGATTGAAGCCATCCATGCTCATCACAGAAACGTCCTGAGGCACCCTCAAACCAGCGCTCTGTAGCGCTTTCACGGCACCGGCTGCTATGAAATCGCCCCCGGCAAGAATCGCGGTAGGTCGGTCATCAGGTGCGCAATCTGCAATAAAAGCCGCCACCCGCGCTTCCGCCTCGGCACTGCCGAAGCCTTCGGTAATGATCTGATGGTTCGCGTCGACAAACTCGAGATTCTGCTCCTTCCAGGCGTCGCGAATCCCACGCATGCGCAGATCCATCGTGTAGCGCCTGAGGCACTGCAATGTCAGTACGTTTCGATGACCCATCTGAAACAGGTAATTGATCGCAAAATGACCGATCAAAAAGTGGTCGGGCGATATGGAAGGCAGGCGCATGCTGCGATCAATGCAGTTGATCAGCACAGCAGGCTTGCTGAAATCCGCTGCCAACTGGTGAATGTGCGGATCATCAATGCCGATCAGAATCGCTGCATCGGTTTCTTTCTGATTCATCTTTTCAAGAAACAACAATGCGTCGCTGTCGACCTCCTCAAGTTCGCAGTAACGAACTCGAACATCATGCTGAGCAACCGCCTGGGTGATGCCCTGGATAACCTTGTAGTAGAAGATATCCGAGCGGACGTTGAAGGCACGCGAGGGTGCAAAGATGGTCAGCCCGTTTAGCAGAAACCGGCCATTGGCGAGGTCTTCCATCACCCCATGCTGGCGCGCCACCGCCAACACTTTCTGCCTCGTTGCCGCGCTAGTATTTGATTTACCGGCAAGCACTCGGGAAACCGTCGCAATCGACAGACCTGTTTGTGCAGCGATCTCAGTAATGCGTAGCTTGCCCACAGCGACTGATCCATTGAGACAATTTATGTAAAAGCTTTCATATCAGAAAAAGACCACAAGGCCTAGCGTGGTCTGGATTCCACCAATCGATTCACTAAGAAAATGTAAATTTATACATCGTTAGCTCTGTACGGGGCATAAGCCGTTGCCCTAGCGTTGAGCCTCAAATAAAAACAAAACGCCGGAAAATCCGGCACAGGCGAAGAATTGATGACTATCGATATCGACCGCAATGCTCGACTTTCGGCCAAGCGAAAATTCATCCCGCACCTGCGCTGGTGGATGCTCTCCCTGTTTCTGCTTGGCGTCACCGTCAACTACATCACCCGAAACTCATTGGGCATATTGGCCCCGGAACTGAAATCCACGTTCAGCATGTCGACTGAACAATACTCGTGGGTAGTCGCCGCTTTTCAACTGGCTTACACCCTCTTCCAGCCCATCTGCGGATGGCTGATCGATGCTGTCGGGTTGAAACTCGGCTTCGTGATATGTGCCGTCATATGGTCGGTGATGTGTCTGCTGCATGCGGGCGCAGCGAGCTGGGTACACCTGGCGATCCTGCGCTTTTTCATGGGTGCTTCGGAGGCTGCCGCCACCCCCGCGAATGCCAAAGCCATCGGCGACTGGTTCCCGAAAAAGGAACGGCCTGTCGCGGCAGGCTGGGCTGGCGTCGGCTTCTCGTTGGGCGCGATGTTAGCGCCGCCCATCATCTATCTGGCTCACGTTTCGCTGGGCTGGCAGGGCGCATTTTTGATTTCCGGTGGCATCGGACTGGTGTGGGCTGGCCTCTGGGCCTGGCTTTACCACGCGCCAGCCATCCACCCTCGCCTCTCTCCCGCTGAGCGGGAACACATCCAACAAGACGGCGAAATAACCGGCCAGCAAATGCCGTTTTTCAAAGCGCTGAAAAAGATCGGTCGGGACAAAAGGTTTTACGGAATCGCCCTTCCCGCCTTCATGGCTGAACCCGCCTGGGCGGTCATGAGTTTCTGGGTGCCTCTGTATCTGGCCAATGAGCGAGGCATGGACCTAAAGCAAATCGTTCTTTTTGCCTGGGTGCCTTTTCTGGCAGCAGACCTGGGCAGTATCGCCAGCGGTTATCTCTCCCGTGCCTACCACCGAATCTTCAAATGCACGCGGGTCAACTCAATCGTTGCGAGTTCGATCACGGGCGCGTTTCTGATGTTTTCGTTAGCCGTCATGACTCAGGTGAAAGATCCCTATGTCGCGATCGCGCTCATTTCAGTCGGCGGTTTTGGCCACCAGATTATCTCCTGCATGTTGAGTGCATTGGTGGTCGAGACCTTTGATCGGGATGAACTGGCGACGGTTAACGGCATGCGTGGTTCCTGCGCCTGGATTGCCAGCTTTATCTTCTCGCTGATCATCGGTGTCAGCGTCGACAAAATAGGCTTTAACCCACTGTTCATCGCCATGGGGCTCTTTGATTTTATAGGGGCAATTTTCATGATCATGTTTATCGCGGACCGTACCCAGTCCAAATCCAGGCCAAAATCTGAAGTGGTGCACCCACAATGAAATCACTCAAAAACTGGAAGTTCCACGCACGAAAAGAAGGCTATATCGAGCTGCTGGTCGAGGACCGGCATGTATTCCGCATCCATATGCTCGAAGATGGTTTGGCTCGTGTCCTGCTGATGCGCGCAGGCACATTGGAACTGGATCGAACCTGGAGCATTGCGCCCAGGGAAGATGTCCCTTGGGAAGGTCGGTCTCGTGAGTCCGTCGCTGACTTTTCCTTGCCCGCTTTTCAGCTCGAAGAGCTTCAGGACCGACTGATACTGACCACCCAGAAACTGCGCGTCACGGTGCATCAGCCGCTTTGGTTGCAGTGGGAATTTCACGACGGCCTGGCCTGGAAGCCGCTGGTCTCGGATCGCCCAACCGGCGCCTACTCACTCAACGCCCATGGTGATGGCGTCGAGCATTATCAGTTGCGCGCCCCTGAACATCGCTACTACGGCCTAGGGGAAAAAACCGGTGATTTAAACCGAACCGGCAGACGTTTTGAAATGCGTAATCTCGACGCCATGGGCTACAACGCGGCGAGCACTGACCCGCTTTACAAGCACATTCCGTTCGTCATTACCCAGCAGCAAGACGCAAGTTTCGGGATGTTCTACGACAACCTGAACACCAGCGTCTTTGATCTGGGCAACGAGCTGGATAATTACCATCGCCCGTATCGTCGCTACAAAGCGGACGCCGGGGATCTCGACTATTGGGTTATTGCAGGGCCGCGCGTACTCGATGTGACCAAGGCCTTCGTCCGCCTGACCGGGCGCACCTTGTTCCTGCCTAAATGGAGCCTGGGCTACAGCGGCTCAACCATGCGCTACACCGATGCTGACAATGCGCAGGAGCAGTTGCTCGGGTTTCTTGATCTCTGCCGGCAACACGAGATCCCTTGCGACTCGTTTCAGCTGTCCTCCGGGTATACGTCGATTGGCGACAAACGCTATGTGTTCAACTGGAATTACGACAAAGTCCCGGATCCAGAGGCGCTGGCGCAAGCGTACCGTGATGCTGGAGTCAGACTGATTGCCAACATAAAACCGTGTCTGCTGCAGGACCACCCACGCTACCCAGAAGTGGCAGATCAGAAGCTGTTCGTGACCGACTCGGAATACGACCAGCCAGAAAGGTCGGTTTTCTGGGACGACGAGGGCTCGCACCTGGACTTCACCAATCCGGCGGCCATCCGCTGGTGGCAATCAAACGTCACCTCGCAGCTTCTGGAAATGGGCATTGATTGCACGTGGAACGACAACAACGAATATGAAGTGTGGGACGGCGAGGCACGCTGCCAGGGCTTTGGTCGCGAGATAGCGATAAAACATATCCGGCCGGTCATGGCGCTGTTAATGATGAGAGCTTCGCTGGAGGCGCAGCAGCGATTCGCACCTTCAGAACGCCCTTACCTCATCTCCCGCTCGGGTTGTGCCGGGATGCAGCGCTATGTTCAGACCTGGAGCGGCGATAACCGGACCAACTGGGACACCCTCCGCTACAACACCCGCATGGGCCTCGGTATGAGCCTGTCAGGGTTGTACAACGTGGGGCACGATGTCGGCGGGTTCTCTGGCAACAAGCCGGATCCTGAGCTTTTTTTACGCTGGGTCCAGAACGGCGTGATGCACCCGCGTTTCACTATTCATTCCTGGAACGACGACGGCACCGTCAACGAGCCATGGATGCACCCCTCCGTTACCGACGCGATCCGCGACGCCATCCGCCTCAGATACCGGTTGATGCCTTATTTCTATACCTTGCTGTGGCAAGCGAGTCATGAAGACGAACCCATTTTGCGGCCGACTTTTCTGGACCACGAGCACGATCCGCAGACCTTCGAAGAGAACGACGAATTCCTGCTGGGCCGGGACATGCTGGTCGCCAGCGTTGTAGAGCAAGGCGCACGCGAGCGCGAAGTCTGGCTACCGGTTAACGAGACGGGTTGGTGCGACTGGCATACTGGTGACTGGTACGAAGGCGGCCAATACGTGTCCCTCGCTGCACCGCTGGAACGCTTGCCATTGCTGGTACGGGGAGGCGCTGCGATTGCCACCGGTAAATGCCACAAGCTCAATGACTCATCTCTTGATCGACACCGTGAGCTGCTGATTTTCCCTGCACCCTCAGGCTCCGCAAACGGGGTGCTGTTCGAAGATGATGGCATCAGCCACGGGTGGAAAAGCGGCAGCAGCCTACTGATTAACTGGACCCTCGAATATGACCCGGACTTCATTGATTTGAAGATCGTCAAAACAGGAAGTTTTCGTCCCGCGTGGGAGCAGCTTGAGGTGTCGCTGAAGGTACAGGATGCGCGACCGTTGAGGATCAATGGCAATAGCCGAACGACTTTAGGATTGGCCGAGATTCCGGATCACGAACATGATTGATCAATGACTGATTTGGAATGCTTTTCTGTAGGAGCTCACGAGCACCGCGAGGCAGCGATGGCGGTCTGTCTGATATACCGCTATCGCGGCCTCGCGGTGCTCGTGCGCTCTAATAAAACAACATGCAATTACTGGATTGAAATGCATTTTCTGTAGGAGCTGCCGAAGGCTGCGAAACATTTCTCCTGATACACCGCGATCGCAGCCTTCGGCAGCTCCTACAGGTCCTGTGTTTGCCGCTAGACAGCGCGGTGATATGGAAACAGGGCCAGCTTGGCTGCCAGGTCTGTGGAATGCCCAAGCTCCATAACCACCTCAGGATTCGTCGCCGAGCCGGGACAGGCTTGCCGCGAGCTCATCCTTTCGAAACGGTTTGGCAAGCCGTGGAATATCCGCATCAAGTCCCTCACGTTCGGCATAGCCGGAGACCAGGAGGATTGCAGTCCCGGGCCGGGAAGTTCGGACTACTCGGGCCAGATCGGTGCCACTGATACCAGGCATCAGGTGATCCGTGACAAGCAGGTTGAAGGGCTGCCCGGCGTCCAGCAGTTGTAAAGCCTCCTCGCCCGATGCCGCCTCGATCACCCGGTAGCCCAAGTCCGTCAGCATGTACGAGGTGCTTGCGCGTACAAGTTCTTCATCGTCGACCAGAAGCGCAATGCCACGCACCGATTGTCGCTCCGGAGCCTCGACTACGCGCAAGGCTGCTGCTGGTACGGTCATGCTGCGCGGAAGCCACAGCTCCACGTTCGTTCCCAGACCGGGCAAGCTTTGAATCGTAAGCGCACCGTTCAACTGAGATGCCAGGCCATGCACCATCGAGAGACCAAGACCCGTTCCCTTCCCGACGCCCTTGGTCGAAAAGAACGGCTCCACCGCCCGGGCGAGCGTTGCCGCGTCCATCCCCGTGCCGGTGTCAGCGACAGACAGACAAAGGTATTCGCCGGTCGGAAGCCTCGAGCGGTGACCGATACTGACCAACTCAGTGCTCGCGGATATGCGCATCGTCCCCCCTTCCAGCATCGCGTCGCGCGCGTTCACGGAGAGATTCAGAAGTGCCATTTCGAGTTGGTTCGGGTCCGCCATCGCCGCAGGCAGATTCTCCGGAGCATCAACGACGACCTTGATTTGCGGACCGGTGGTGCTGGCGACGAGATCGCCCATGTCGCTGACCAGCTTTGCCACGTCGACCGGAACCGCTTGAAGCGGTTGGCGACGCGCGAAGGCAAGCAACCTTTGCACAAGGGTCTTCGCACGATCCGCTGATTGCAGCGCACCGGATATCAGCCGCTGCTCTCGCTCGCCGCCCACGCCTCTGCGCTGGAGCATGTCCAACGTGCCAACGATCGGGGTAAGCAGGTTGTTAAAGTCATGAGCCACGCCGCCGGTAAGCTGACCCATTGCTTCCATCTTCTGACTCTGACGCAACGCCTGCTGGACTTCTTCCCGCTCGGCGATGGCCTGGGAAATCCTCGCTTCGAGCGTGGCATTGAGTTCGCGCAGTTCCTCCTCGGCGGCCTTGCGGGCGGTAACATCAACCACGGTGCCGGTAAAACGCAGACAGCGATTGGACGAATTGAATACAGCCCGGCCCTTGGCCGCTATCCAGCGGACAATGCCATCCTCGCGGCCAATCGTGCGGTAGTCCACTTCGTAAAGGGCGCGCTGCTCAGGATCGACGGCCGCTGCGAAGGCCGCAGTCGTTGCTTCTCGATCTTCTGGATGCAAGCCGTCATAGAAGTGTTGCAACGTGACCGGCACATCAGCCGAAATGCCGAACATGGCCTTGGTCTGTGGCGGCCAGATGAGCGTTTGATGAACGATATCCACGTCCCAGAAGCCAATGTCGGCGTTTTCCACGGCAAGGCGCAGTCGCTCCTCGCTCTCGCGCAGACGCATCTCGGCACCTACCCGCTCAACATGTGCCCAGCAGCGCTCGACGACTTCCCTGACCAGGGATATTTCGGACGGTTGCCAGTCCCGGGGCTGATCCTGATGAACCGCCATCATTGCCGTCAGCCGGCCGTCCTTCACGAGCGGGCAACAAATGATCGCGTCCACACCAATGGATAGAAAGGTCTCAAGGCCCGCGCCACGGTTCAGTTCTGCGACAACATCACGTATGACCAACGTGCGGCCTGCGCGCATATCCTGCGCAGCACGAGGTCCAAAAAGGTCGAGGCTATAGGCTCCAACCGAGCTCTGGATGCCGGGCGCATTGTAATCACTGCGAATCCAGAACCGGTCGTGGTCGATATCCACATCCGCGTAGGCGCAGCGCGAAATGTTCAGCCTCCGACCGAGCAGCTCGGTCGCGGCAAGCAGCGCGTCTTCGGCATGCTGGATATTGAAGAGCCGGTTGTCGAGTTCATCAAAAAAACGCAGTCGCGAAGCACTGTCTTGCAGTGCCGCCTCAGCCTGATGCTCGGCCGTGCGGTCGCGGAAGATTTTCACAAAACCGCCATGATCCATGGCGAGCGGCATCATCAATCCCGAACCCCAGAAGCGTGTACCGTTTTTGCGGACGTGCCAGCGCTCGTTGACGGCTCGCCCCTGCTCACCAGCGACTTTTAGCTCGTTGTGGAACACTCGCTCAGCCTGGTCCATGTCCGTATAGAAAAAGTCGCCCTTGCGACCGACTACTTCCTCTGCACCATAGCCAACAACGCGCTGGGCACCGATATTCCAGCTCGTTACCATGCCTTGCGCATCGTAGGTGATAATCGCAAAGTCCTCTGCGCCCTCAACGATCTGGCAGTATCGCGCCTCACTGAGCCGGATAGCAGCCTTCGCCCGAGCTCGATGCACAACGAGACCCACCGTCTGGACAACGAAGTCGACGATCTGGGTATCAGCTGACAGGGGCTTGCGCGGTTCATGGTGGTACATGACAAAAGCGCCGAGCACGTCGCCCTGCGCCGAACGGATCGGGAATGACCAGCAGGCGTGCAGGCCGTGTTCAATGGCTTTCTCCCGGAAACCGGCCCACAGCGGGTCGTTCGCAATGTCGGACATGGGCACTGGCTCGCGCCGACAAGCCGCAGAACTGCCGTAGCTCGAGCTCTGGCCGACAATGACGCCCTCCATGTCGGCATTGAATGCACCGGGAAGACTCGGGCCTGCGCAATGCTGCAGCTGCTGACCGTCTTCATCCAGCAGCAGAATACTTCCCAGGAAACGGGACGTGGAAAGCGCTTCCACTTCCCTGACAATCTCGTCCAGCGCGACATTGAGAGGAGTCTCTTCGACGGCCAGTTTCAGGATACGGTTCTGTGCATCGCCCAGCGCGGCCGCGCGATTGCGTGCCTCAGTGAGGCGCGCATTCTCGATGGCAATAGTCGCCAGACGTGCCAGACTTTCCAGCCGTTTGATCGTATCCAGGTCGTGGGTGCGGACCTCCGACCAGTAAGCGCCCAGCGCCGCAACCGAAACCGGTCGTCCGATCGGTACCATCACCATGCTACGGACAAAAGTCGGCGAATAGGCGTCTTGAGGAATGCGCGGGTCGAGCCGGACATCGGGAATGGCGACCGTCTCGCTGTGGTGCATGACCCAGCCCGAAATACAGTGGTCAGCCGGGAACGTCAGGCCTTCCCACAACGGAGAAACTGCGTCTTCCGCCACATAAGAACAACGCCCGTCATGCTCAATAACGACCGCTACGCCCTCTGCTCCGACAGCGGCACGCGCCGTGTCCCGAAGCACGGCAACGACCTCTTCCACCGATGCCGCCATAACCAGTCGCTCACTGGCATCCAGCACATGGGACAAGCGTTCATCAACGCCTGGAGCTATCGGAACAGATGGCAAACGAATCTCCCACCGACGGCCACAGAATCGCTCTTCCACGGACGGGTTCAAAATGAATGATGCTAAAAAGACATTATATATAGCATCCCGTCTCGATATGCAGAAATGCGACCATCGAGCATCACGTTAAAGAACTTCCAGCCTTAAGCCGCCTCAAGCGCCGCAGCAATAGCCTCGTTGAAAGCTGGGATATCATCCGGAGTACGCGAAGTAATCAGCGTCCATCCATTGGCCGGGCATCGCTTGACCTCGGCATCGACCCAACCGGCAGCACCGGCATTTTCCAGGTCAAGCTTTACGCTCGGGTACGAGGTGAGGGTCTTGCCATTGATCACGCCAGCGTTGATCAGCAACCACGGCCCGTGACAAATCGCAGCAATGACCTTGCCTGCATCAGCGAACTCCTTGACCAGACGCTGAGCGTTTTCATCCAGTCGCAGCGTATCGGCATTGACCGTACCGCCTGGAATCACCAACGCATCAAAATCCGACGCTTTAAGCCCGGCCAGCGCAGTCTGGGATTCAACCGTGCGATCTTTCTCAGTGTCCTGAACGAAAGTCTGAGCAGTCCCGCCGTCACTCGAACCATGGGTGACCGAAGCCCCTTGGGCCTTGAGCGCTTCTAGCGGTTTAATCAGCTCGTCCCGCTCGATCCCTGTATTGGAGGTGATGAACAGTACTTTTTTGCCTTCCAGTTGATTACTCATGGTGGTTACTCCGCCCTCTTATCAAGGTGATCAATTCATGCGTGCGAATGGTGATTCATCCGACGCGTTGAAGATGGGAGGTCGGACCGGTTTTGAAAGTTCAGCTGGATTTTGTGTTGGTGCCGGCTGAGTAGGCGGTACTGACACGACGCTATCGTGCAGTGAACACAAAACCCTTTGTGGGGGCCGGGCTTGCCCGCGATGCATGAGACACAGCCAGAAGGCAGACCGCGTCATCGTTTATCGCGGGCAAGCCCAGCTCCCACAGGATTTTGGAATGAGCATTACATCTTGAGCGTCTTTACAAAAAATCATGAATCAACAGCGGCTTCTCAGTCGCAAAAGTTGACTCATGAACAGCGCTACCACGCAGCGCAGAATACTTCGATCGCGACAGCTAACTTCAGCTAGCGCCGTCAATTGCAGCTACCACGGCAGATAAGTGTCAGGCTCAAGCCTGCTCATCTTGCTCGTCTTCATCATGCTTGAGCGCAGGCTTCATACCTGGCTGAGGTGCGTGCTCGGCATTCGGCGCGATCTCTTCGCCGTGATTCTTTTTCTCTTGCTGAACTTTTTTGTCGTGGGCAACGTTGCGTGGGTCGGTCATTGGATTTCCTTGATTGGGCAGTGATTCAAATACCCATCGACGCGAAAGCTGAATCTGAGCGCCCGGGCAAGATTTGGAGTTCGCTGGGGATAGAGCGTTCAGTGCAATTCAAACCTGTAACGGCCGAGCAATGCGAGGAGAGTAAAAGCGTCTAAGAACGAAGCCATCAGGATCGGAAACGAATAAATCAGCAATGCTGACGCAGGACACTAGTAGTACCCAAGGGTTTGCAACGTTCTGGCAAGACTCAGTACAGGTTGTAATTTTTCATCAAGCAACGTCCACCACTCGTGCTCAACCCACTCACCTGTCTCTGTCTGGTGCATGGGAGGTATCCATTCTTTATGTCGATTGAAAACATCCGGGATGGCTCGCCCAAGGGCCGAGAGTTGATCCTGGGTGAAACCCTCTTTTTGAAGCTCAAGAACCTTCGCGAGCGCCAGACGATAATGCTCAACGTAAGTCATCGCCGGAGTAGAACCAGCGACCCGTATCAATTCGGGCAGTACTGACTCCAGTTCCTTGAGCTGACTCAACCTGTCCGCGTTCGTATAACGGTATTCGGCCATTGTGATTCCCTACTATCTGTTGGATAGCTGCAACAAGAGGCTCTCTTGAGGCCGCGCGACAGCGGCTTCCCGAGAGCCTCAACCACTATGTCAGCGATACCAATCCGGTGCGCTTAGTCGATGAACTCGTCAGGCTTTTTAACCCACTCAAAGTAGCTCGTCCTTCAGCAGCTGCTTGATCAGTCGTTCCGTCTCATACATTTCGGCAAGAAATTCCTGATCATGATGACTGGTGGTTTCCAGGTAGCCCCGCGTGCAGTTCAAGAGCCCCTTCAAGCTCGCCTCCAGTTTTTGTTTTGAGCCGATCCCGATTAGCGCCAGACTTGCCTCGTACCGCTTCAAGTAATCAGCTACGACGACTTCATCAGACGCACTGCACTTGTCTCGAAGTGCAGCAATCGTTTTTTCGATTTGCTGGTTCACACTCCGCAAGCTGTCTGAAATCACCTTTTACTCCCGTTAATAGTCACCGAGCGGCGCCTGGATTTTATAGAGACAGATGAACGACAGGTTATGGCCGGGAGCGCTCTTCATTCGCCAGGCGGTTTGTGGCCGATTTCTGTCTCTCACGAAGGTTTGCAATCGGCTCGAAGCAGTCACTCAGATCTCAGCAAGCTTTCCAGGCTAAACGCAACGCCACATCAGCAACATCAAAATCGCGTTCGGTGAGTTGCTTGACTGCTTCAATCTTGAATTTTTCGGGGTAACGCCGATTTCTGTAGGCACCTCCTGATGGGCATGATTATGAGGCCTATCTACAAACCCAGCGGAGACTCACAACATCAACCCAAAGACAAAACAGGGCGGATTGGTTTAAGCGACAGCCGAATTAACAACTGAAATAAATCCGCCCCCTTTTCGGTCTCGGCAAATGGTTCTAGCGCTTCAATTCAAACCGACTTTGACAGAACGCTCGGACGACCAGGATTTCTGGCCTGACGGCAATATCGGCTCGGCAGGAATTCGATATTGCCCGAACTCCTTGACTACGGCCTGGTCGACGTCAGCGTTGCCCGAACTTTCGATCAATACGATTTGTGGCACATTCGAACCAGATTTTCCTTGTACTTGCAGAGTCACCGGTTTACTGACGCTGCCGTGTTGGACTTGCTGATTTAAGGCAAACTCGGTGTACATT
The DNA here is from genome assembly GCF_021147825.1 of Pseudomonas quasicaspiana. NCBI lineage: Bacteria > Pseudomonadati > Pseudomonadota > Gammaproteobacteria > Pseudomonadales > Pseudomonadaceae > Pseudomonas > Pseudomonas quasicaspiana. The sequence continues at coordinate 43,842 of NZ_JAGTPI010000006.1, read as the reverse complement.
GTCAGGCGATTGAGACTCTTGCGACTGGTATCAGTCCAGACCTCGCTATAGCGCTGGATCTGTTCAGCCGTTAGCACCAGTCCTTTGGCGCGGATACGCTGAATGCCCTTCCAAGAGACATCACCGGCATTCTGGCTGGCCTCCACGTAATACATCATTGCCCCGAACAAGTCCTGCGAGCCACCGCGACCCTCCTCCATCAATCTGGCCAATGCGAGTTTACTTTTATCGCTGTCGCTGTTGGTCAGTGCCAACTGATAAAGCCGTCGCGCTTCGACATCGTCAGGCGCCTGCCCGTGGCCGTTCTCGGCCATGAGTGCCAGTTTCTCGTTACCGACGCCATCCACGGCGGCGACGGACTCATAGAGCGATCTAGCCTTGCCAAAATCTTGCGGCAGGCCGCCACGACCGAACTCATACAAACTACCGAGAGTGGTCTTACAGCGCACGTTGCCGTTATCACTGGCGTTACGAATGTATTGGACCTCGTCCGCGGTGGGGTCCTTAGCGCCCTCAAACAGCATACATTGGACGTTGGCCATACTATTTTCCATGAGGCTTGGTGGCCTTGAGGTTTGACACCCTGCGATGAGCCCCGTGATTGCCAGTACAACAACCGCCTTTTTCATGTGATGCATCCGTGAAATCCTGAGGGTTTAAGTATGATCATTATCAAGGCACGCAGCGTTGCTGATAGATCGAATGAGATTGACGTCGCATGGTTTGCCAGATCATCTCCTGCATGAACGCATTCACGATCAATTGCGACCTCCAATATGACCACTCATTTCTACCGCTGTACTGTCACTGGATCGACCACAGTAGAGACATCAGCGACTACCTGTCCACAGTCTGCTGCTCGCAACCACAAGCGGAAATTTGTTGGATAAGTTAACGCTCTCCACAGCGGTTGAGGCCGCAGCAAGACTTGTGGCGTCCTACCGTTTCTTTAGATTTTAGCTCACGATATAGGGCCAAGCGCTGATCGATGGAGCCAATATGCGTATTACCCAAGATTTCCGCTCAGACGAAATTCTCAGGCTTGAGCATCTCTTGGAGGGCTTCAACTATTCCGTTTGGGTTAACACCTACGGGCCTTTTGATCTAAGCAGAACGCTTCAGGAGCAACTGTCCCATTGCACTGGTAACGAAGTAATCATTGGTGGCCAGTCCTGCGTAACTGCAAGCCAAGCCCGCCGCGAGATTACTGAGAACCTGCTGCACCTGGGGGATGGCGGTTATGGTCCAGTAGATCTAACAGCAAAGCGCTCAGAAATAATGATCCTCCTTGAGGCCCTACTCACGTATGTGCACCTCGACCAAGCCAGCGCCATAACTTCATTCTGGCTAACCGAAGGCCATCCGGCGTACCCGGTATTCTGGGACTTCTCTTTCGATATTCAGGGGTATGGGAAAAGATGGATTCTGATGGGCAGCAGCAGCGACTAGGCTAAGAAGGTCTGACCTTAAAACTCCCTTTTGGCAGGGCAAGCTCTTAATGATCGCTATGGGTCGAAAGCCGTCGGTCGCGACAGGCCATTCGAAGTGGAGGTGGAAGGTAGGCCGTTCAAAAAATTATTTCACACCGTGCCTCGACGGCCTGCACTCTTAGTGTCAGACCCGACTCGAACCGCATGACAAGGTGATGATCTGGCTGGATGTTGTCCGTGAGGTAAAAGGCTTGTGTATCGGCTTCCGGATCCACCGTTCCAATTGACTGAATAACACTGCTGTCGTCGTCAATTGGATTTGCATTACCCCCACTCGCTGAAAAGTACTCGACGTCATGGAATCTGAAAGTAATTTTGCGTGCTTCTTCGATCGGCACCCACGCGTCAGTCCGTCGAATAAAGCTGAGTACAACCGATCGATCCAATACATCGTAATTGATGGCGCTGGCTTGGTAGAAGTTATGCAGATCGTAAGCGCGACCGTTAATCTCAACCTCGATATGACCGAATACGAAACCTTGGAATAGCATGAGTTGACTCTAATCATTATCAGTAAGCGTGCATCGTACTGCGTAGATGCAATGATCGCTATCCGAGTGCATTCAGCCCAAAAGGCGGTCGCTAATTGCCGAGTGAAGGCTAAAGAACCTGATCACCTATCACTATGATGGATGCTCCGAAGGTTACGTCAGATAGCCGGGTAACCTCAGCCAATACCCGTGAAGGGGCAGGCAAATCGAAAAGTGTCCGTGGATTCAGTGGCCGGTATTGCAACTCATACCCCCTCAAGGCCTGTCCGGAATCGCGATGAACGTCCGACCAGTCGTATGCAAAGAACCCACGTCTGGCAAATTCAACGAAGGCGTTTGCGCCAGCCCGGGTATTGGCCCGATCTACCTCGGACACCTCAGGCAATGAAAGGACAAATTCTTCGGAGTTTTCGACGGAGGGCAGAGCGGAATCAGGAACCGGCCCGGGGCCGCCCGTAGTGAAGAGCGCAACCTGCCCGAGGGCGTCGGTGGCGACCCATCCAACATCACAATCCTGAAGAACGAAGGTAGTCACTATTTGCACCTACTTTAGAAAAGAGTCGAGGTCATTTCCCAACTCTACTTGCCAGCCCTGAATGTGTAAAAGCGCGTCAGCAAATTCTCAAAGCGTGAAGAAACTCGATGGGTGTATTTCCGAGTTTTGACCAATTGCTACCAGCCACGACAGGCAGGAATCGGCCAATTGCAGCTATCGGGATCTAGTGATTGAGGTGAGTGAAACGGTCATGCTCAGATGAACATAAACGCTCCACTACACCTCAGCTCCCTAATACACATAGCTGGCCAAGCTGGCCAAGGTTCTTGGTCTGCTCAGGTGTGTAATGCTCAACGACCTGAACCGTGTCGGACAATTGAATACTAGGGTAGTGTTCCCGCATCCCCTCAAGCATAACCATTGGCGGCCACGTGGCCTCCATGCCGCAGAACGCGGCCGCCTCGTTCAAAGGCATGTACGTGCAACGGGTGACCCACACGACAGTCGTTTGACCAGGTTTTCCTTCGCACTCATAACGCAGATAGCCAGGAACTATGTGCGATTCGCCGAAGCGGATCGTTGACCTCTTGTTTCCATTTAGCAAATCAGGGAAAAGTCGAGAGACCACCATTAATGTTTGCATGCTTGACTCCTTCATAAGCACATCAAGCGGTGCCGGGCGCGGAGGCAGATTTAAAAAAGCTTCTCTACCAAAACTGTAGTCGCGTGGATAGCCATATCTCCAAAATCACCCTCAAGGAATAAAACGTTCTCAACAATGTTTATCCCTTCAAGCTCTCCAAGCCCCCTTGAATCCTTAACATCAAGAGCGCCAAGCCTGATGGTGAGCTCAGTACCGTCGGCGTTCCATGCCATCAGCTTGTACTTGGTCTCGTCGTCCGCACTAACAACCATCTCAAAATATCGATGGGCCTGATCCACTGTGATCGACAAGACGTTGCTTTGCTCGAGCGCTTGAACATCCATGGCGAGGCTACTTTTGCTTAAAGCCGCATCCTACTACGACAGATGCTTGCCTTGGAATATTCTCGCCCCGGTCTTCGGCTCGAATGAATGCGGTTGAGATAGCAGTAGATATTGTGCCTAGACTTAGGTGTTCACCTTGGATAAAGCGCCTCATGGGCAATCCCCACGATAAAATCCTCACCCATCACAGCAAGGGATCACGGAGTCGGTTCAACATACGCTGGGGCAGTCTTACTGCGATGCGGCTCGTGACCGGACATTGATGGCTGAACAGAAATCGGTAATCTATCTGCTGTGCCTGACAGCCATAACCTTGAGACAATTACGGCGGTGGAGCGCAGCATGAAAATGATCTAGGGGCTGATCAAGTTGAATTGGCAAAATACGGATCCGAGACCTAAAGGTACCCGATCTACTCGTTAGGAGATGAGCCATGCAATATTATGTTCTTCGACATGAAGGGACAGCCGACAGCCTCGTCGATGCGGATGTTGAGTTCGTCCCTAGGCTTCCAGAGTACTATCAGGTGGGCAAGAAGTTTTTTTTGGCCGAAACCAGGGTTAACCTGAAGCTAGATAAGCGTGTGAAAAAGCTAAAGGCGGATTTCTTTCTTGCAACTTGCGGTGCTTTTTTCGTGTCGGAGCCATTGAAAGAAATACTGAGCAGCCATAAGGTTGCCCTGGATTTTCTCATGGTAAATTCCAGCTATTTCAATGGAAGCGCAACGGAAAATAGATATTTCCTGGCTCATGCTGAAAACAAGTTGATCTGTTTTGATTATCTCAATTCCGAGTACTCAGGAAAACCCATGATTTTAGACAGGATTGCAAACGGCGAGCTGTCTACGGATTATCAGGTCAGGGGTATAAAAAAATTATGCATCAATGAACAAGAAGTCAAAGGGTTGGACTTTTTCTTTGTTGATAAAATTATATGGATTGATCCTCTCATCTCCGAAACGGTTGTAAATGCTGCAAGGGACAGTGGAATTCGACTGAATGTGGAGAAGATTTGCTAGAACGATATTCTGCTGTGAAATCTTTATCACTCCGGTTCTTGTGATAAATGATTGGTGCCGTGGCTGCCAGCATTGAGTCAGCAACTTGTCGTCAGCCTATATCTGGCGCGATCAGGAGTAAAGCTATGACCCCGGGGGGCAATTTGATCGAAAAGCACATCACGTTTTCTGCCTCAAACGGCTGGTAGAGAACCGCCAAAAGCGCCCTGTCGCGATCAGAAACGTTTGACGACAACACGTCCCTCTCGCACTCTGCTTTACCCCTTTCGTTCACCAGGCTTCCCATGACACTCCCGACCGTAGTGCTGCTCGACTTCTGGCCACAGCCCAGTACGTCGCCCGAACCCGTGGTGTTCGCCACGGACACACAGCTATGTTTGCGGTACTGCGCCGATGGGGAGGAAATAGTTTTGATCCATTTTCCCTTGGTAAAAAAAATCCAGTTCGGCTGGCCAAACGATGAGGCTTTGGGCGGCCATCCATTGATTGGACTTGGCCTCAAGCAATACCAGATTCATCGGGTGGATAATTCGCCCTGGCTGGCAGAGCTTGAGCAGAGAAACGCCATTCATCCGCGACACGATAAGCGACTGTTTGTAGAAGATGCCATCCACTATGTCTTTACGTTTCAGGACTCAACTTTGGAATGCATCGTATCTGAGGGGCCGTTCTGGTATCCAAAAGTACAAGTCTTTACTTCGGAGCAGGAGGCAAGGGATGGCTGGCGCAAACTGATAAATGAAGTGGACACATGAACTCAATTGCCAGTAGCGAATGACAGCTCTGAATCGGAAGTGGTCTTACGTGAGAGGCAGAGATCGGCCAGACGAAGCCGTCCAGGACCATTGGGTCCCGCGCAGAAGATTCGTCGAGCGTGGGTGGGGGCGCAAGAGCTCGCGCGTCAGGCCAAACAGATCACCTCGCTCGAATCCAACGGCATTACGGTGCACCGGTACTTTGTGTTCGCTCAAACACACCCCGTTGTCCACGCGTTCATGCATCAGAGCCTGATGCGCTTCAGCTCGGTAATTGCCAGATAAACCGTCGGACCATCAGACGAAGAAGGTGCCCGGTAGCAACCCATTGCATCCAGGTGTTGAACCGCAAAGGCAGCAAGCTCCCAAGCCATGGCTTCGTCCTCGACAGGAAACGCCTCTTCGTTGCCAAACAGTTGAAAACCCGTAATGGCTTCCAGCTCCTTGAGCGGCAACGCCCGATCGCGAAGGGCGTCAGGCACGGTTGGATTACTCCAAGCCCATTTCCAGCTTGAGTGCTTTGGTACAAAGGAGCCGATATTGATAATCAGCGCTTCGGCGACCTTCCTGTCCTGCTCATCGAAAAAACTGAGAGAGGCGGTGTCCTGATCAAGCCACCAGCGCGCCATGCCACCCAACCCATACTGTTGCTGTAATGCTTCCTGCTTGCTCATCAACCCGGCCATGGCCGTTTCAAGCAGCACGTCAAAAGTGTCTTCCGACATCAATTCTTCCTTGTTCATTACGGCCCGTGCGCGCCTTTGAGCCCGGAAATCCATACGTGATATTTGAGCGATTTCTGCCTTATTGCATCGTCTGCTTTCGGGCCTATAGGCATAACCTACGGATATCGACCATTTGCTGCCTGTCACTGAAAGGCTACCCGTAAGGCAAGGCGAGTGCCGAGCGACTCATTGCGCGGATAAACCAGCGTTCAGTTGAGTCGCACGCTCCTCCAGAGTAAGCAGTCAGTAAAGGCCTGTGGCGCTATCAGGTTCGAATACCGGAACCTGGTGCACGCTGACCATGTTGTAGTTGAGCATGAAGCCGACGCCGCCCTCGGACTCCATCACTTCAGCCACCCAACCAATAGGGTTGATGAACAATGAGTTGTCGTGGTTCAGCACGCCGACCGCCGCAGTGGTCTCATCATAATCCCAAACGACATCGCCCCAGTGCCAGCCCTGCCCTTCTACGTACTGTTGGCCGAGCAACGCGCCAAGCGCGAATATTTCGTCTTCGGGCAACGTTGTGCCACTCGCTTTGCACTCACGCACCCGCGCCGTAATTGCCTCAACCACGTCAGCCGGAGCATGATCCTGAGTAAGGCTCAGTAAGCCGAGCCCTTGATGGATCAAACCTTTGAGCTCCTCTGCCAAATGGGCAGGCACCTTGCTGATTTCAGCCATTTCTATTCCTTCATTTAAAAAACTGCATCCAGGTTGAATAATATAGTGGCACAACGTATTGGGTTTTGACTTGTCAGCTTCATTAGCTCATTAACGGAAACTGAGTCATAAACAATACTTCAGCCATGCCCCTCAAGGTGCCTTATGAGTTTGATACCCGAACTGAACAGCGAAGCTCACGTGCTGGTTTGCGGAGCCAGCCGAGGTATCGGCCTGGCACTCTGCGCGGCTTTGCTGGCTCGCGATGATGTGGCTCAAGTCTGGGCCGTAGCACGAAAGGCAAGTACCTCCACAGAACTGGGAAAGCTTGCAGAGCAATATGGCGACCGTCTGAAACGAGCCGACTGCGACGCGCGCGATGAGCAATCCCTCGAAACACTCGTGAGCGAGACGCTTGAAGGATGCGATCATCTGCACCTCGTCATCAGTGCGCTGGGCATTCTTCATCAGGACGGCGCAAAACCAGAAAAGGGTCTGGCACAACTGACCCTTGCGAGCATGCAAGCGAGCTTTGCGACCAACACCTTTGCTCCAATCCTGCTGCTTAAACACCTGCTCCCGTTATTGCGCAAGCAACCCTCGACCTTCGCGGCACTCTCCGCGAGGGTTGGCTCTATTGGCGATAACCGATTGGGTGGCTGGTACAGCTACAGAGCCAGCAAGGCTGCACTCAACCAGTTACTACACACGGCCAGTATCGAATTAAAACGCCTAAACCCTGCGTCTACTGTTCTGGCAATACACCCAGGCACGACTGACACGGATCTGTCCAAGCCATTCCAGGCGAACGTGCCTGAAGGCCAACTGTTCGAACCGGCTTTCTCGGCGGACCGCATTATTGAGTTGGTAGGAGCGCATGGACCGTCCGACAGCGGGACCTTTTGGGCGTGGAACGACGAACCCATTGTCTGGTGAATTATTTCACTGACAACTCAAGACTATGGAGATCTATCGACGTATGAATCTGGCCCACGAAGACATCCGAGAATTTCTTACCAATGGCGTCGTTGTGGGTGATCTTCTTTTACCCACGCACTATGCCAAACCGGATCGTCTTGATGATTTTCAGGCTGGCTTCCGGACCCACGGGAATACCGGCGAAAGCCTGGTATCCGACATTGAAGGCGAATGGAATCCCGACTGGTATGTCCTCGCAATGACCGGGCTGGATGACCCGGTTTTTATTGCCGCGACCGAAGCTTCAAGCGGCTATCCCGTCTATACCGCACCCCACGGAGCAGGTCGGTGGGACGCCATACAGATAGCGCCGAGCATTATGGCTTTTCGCCGTTTGCTGGAAGCATTGGCAGAAGTGAATGATGACGCCGTCGAATTCAATCGCTTGATCATGGCGGAGATCGGCTCTGCGAATCAGTACTGGCGTGAAGTCATCGATGCGCGTCAGGAAGCAGAGCTTCTGGAGCAATCGACACCTGAAATCAGTGTCTATGATCCGGCTGATTTTGAAAGCGGCGACTTGATCGTTACTGCCTTTGGTCTCCATAAGCTCAAGGTCGTTCAGCTAGTCAGCAAAGGGAGCAAAGGGAGCAAATTGTCATTGAAAGAAGCACTGGCACTTGCCGACGCGCCTGAATTCAAGGCAGGAAGTGGCACCAGACTTCAACTGCGCCAATTGCGTGACCGGCTGGAGGCTTTGGGCGCAACGGTCGAGTTCCGGCCTGATTGATAGCTGAGCGCGTAATGCCTCGCTTGTTTGGACGACTGCTCACTCAAACCGAACATTTCATTGCGTTCGAGATTGACACCGATATCACACACCGAGAACTTCAATCCGTTGATCGCTGGGAGCGATATCTCTGCTCAGCAGGACTATTCAGTGTCGAAGAAAGGTATCGGGAAAGGCTATGGGGCTATAGCGTTGGAGGTCAGGCGACAACTTCTTTCCCTACCGCAAAAACCTGCCTTCAACGCTGCCACATGAGATCTTGTCGGAGGAGCTGACCAGAGTGTCCATAAGGTTCGCATTCGGCCAGAAACGACCGATAGAATTAGACTACACCGAAGTCCTGTCAGAGATTATTTGCATGCTGATTGAGTGTCTAAGGTGCGGCCTGGACACCAACTCCCTTCACCACCCCCAACGCAATAATTCTGCCCTCCCGCTCCAGCAAAAAGCGTGAGCCGGTAGCCGCCGAAACCGGCGCGCCAAGTTGCAGCGACATGTCGCCGCTGTCGCCAGGGTTGAGGGTATGGGTCGACGACACCCGCCCCTGGCTAACGCGGCCGTTTATCCAGACGGTGACGGGACTGTCTTTTTGCAGTGCCAACGTCCACTTCGACTCTAGCGGCGTTAACCGATAGATAAACGTCGCCAGTTGCTGACCGTTGATAAAAGCGAGAGATTCCTCCGGCCGATCAGGGGTATTTTTGAGTGCAGCAAGAGCGTCGCTTAACTCATCGCCACCGCGCCACAAGGTCTTGACCGTGAACAGCGCAGCTTGATCGCCGTTCAGGTCATAGGTGCTCAGCACTGCCCGGGCCTCTTGCTCTTCCATCTTCAGCAATTCACTGTCTTTCACTCGGCCGGTGTTGACGAACAACAAAGATAGGCTGGGCACTCCCGCCTGCCGGGCGATCAGGATATGTTCACGGATAATTTGCAGTGGGCCTCGTGTTGCGTCGACCACAATTACCGCATGCTTCGCGCGCTGGCCAAGGGAGGCGATGCTTGAGGCGGAACTGCCCAGTGGCGCAGTCGCTACGCTGTTCGCGCCGGAACGGCATGGCTGCGTGCATTGTTTCAGCAATAACACGCGGGCGTCGTCACCAAGCACCACGATATCGGGGTTGCTCCATGTGGGCAGGGAAAACATGAGTAGCATGCAGGCGATGGCCTTACAGACTGTCGACTTCATTGAGTTCCTATTGCGGTCGGTTCTAGCGATCACCTGCTTTCTCCTGCCACTGCGCAAAATTATCCTGGTGCCTGGATGGTGCCAGAAGCAGTCATCCCGGTTGAGCGCTATCCGGAATGACTTTGGCCTCGACGTCAAACCTGCTCAACAATGCGGCACCGTCAGTGACACCAAGGATCTGATCAATTGCATTCGCTGGATAATTGGGAGTGTCATTCACAAGGCAGTCAGGCGATCAAGCTGCTCTGCTGAAGGGAATCCTAGTGTCCGATAGCGAGGTGGATAGCCAGCTTCTGTAGTCAGCAGATCGCCAAGCTCGGATTCAAGTTCGCTCCATAGAACGGTTTTGACTGTCGGCTCCCCACCCTCAAAGGGGTCAACCAACACGATGCGATCACTCTTGGGCAATAGGGTCGGCACATCTTTTGTCCAAGTGCTGATCGATACGGTTTTGCCGTTCTGGTCAGTCAGCTCGTAGAGAAGGTACGAGGCAACAAACACATCGACGCTCGTTTCCAGATTGACCTTATCGAGCAACTCTTTCTGATTGCTGTAGCTACCCTGGAGCAGCAGATGTTCCAGCGTGGCCAGACGGTTATTGACCGCTTCATCATCAGGGTGAAATGGGACGATATCGCGCCCGTCATAGGTATAAATGTCGGTGGAGACTGCCCTGCCCCTCTCAAGCGCTTTGAAGCCAAGCTCGACCATCTGACGGATGCCTTGCTCGTCCTTGTCGCCCGTGACCATCAAGACGTCACGACTGGGGATCATGAACACCGGTCGACCTTTAACGGGTGCGCGCTGTAGAACATCTGGCAACAAGACTCTGCTGCTGTCGTATCCGTCCGCCCACTCCGCGGAGTAAAGCCCAGGGATAATTTCACCAAAGGCATCGTGCGTAGCATCGCGCAAGTTCTCAATGGAGATCGCCACTGCCTCATCCATTGTGACACCCCACTGCGCTTCAGGGCCGCTGGTAAGGGTGGCGGTGGACTCGGGAGAGTCAACGGCAAGCATAATCACACAGTCGCGGCCCAAGGGCTGATAAACGACATCGTGCCGCTTGTCGCTATGATTTCTGGCGTGCTCCAGTCGAATTTCCTCAAGCATGGCAAGATTTCGAATCACCGGACGTAATTGCGATTTCACGTTTTCAAAGACCGTCCCGGTTCTCTGGCCAGACACCAACAGAGTCGATACGTACCCATTCAGAATTGCGACCTTCTGGGTCTTGTCTCCATTTTGATAGTCGTGAAAGGCGTTATGAAGATTGAAGTACGAGCCATTGTTATGACGGATGCGAAACTCGCTAGCCTGAAAGTCCATGGCCTCGCTGTAGCCAGCCTTGCGGGCTGAGTCGATAAATTTTTTGGCAAATTCTTCCTGAGTCAGAGGACGACTGAAGATTTTGTCGAGCAGGGATTTGAGCATGCACAGGATCCTTCGTGTCAGCAGGCATTTGTAAACAGGGTGGGTTGGGCGAGGCTAAACTTGTTCACAGCTTGAACGGCTGCTTTCTATATCGACGGGTCTCAGATGAAAAACAGGGTCGTACACCTGGAGCTAATTTTATGAATCCTACAACCCGGACGGGCGTTATTTTATTGCAAATGCCCGCCTTTCACGATAGGCAGACATCAGCCAGAAGCTGCCTCCCAGAAAGCTAACGCCGAACGGTCAATCGTCAAACAAGGTCCAGCCATGGCAAATGCCGACAAAGTCTTTTGCCGTAAAAAACAATGTCAGCTCCTCTGGGTCAAATTCTTTGTAGAGCCAGTGCCCAGGTAGCGGGCCTCTCGTTATCACGTATTCCAGGTGGTATTTCTGGACGGTTCCAAAACTGCAGGAGCGTGAGTTCAACTCAAATCTGTCACCGCTGTTAAGCGCCCATAGATTTTCAACAAGGCATTCATCAAGCACCACCTCTCCCGCTATCTCAATGAGATGCTGCGAATGAAGTTTCTTCTGAAGCCTAACGCTTCTGGCCATATATCAACCTAAGTATGAACTGTCCGGGCATCGGCATAATAATACTGGTACATGGCGATGAGCGATCTGGTTGGAAAAAGCGGGCATTTCGAGTGTCGCTTGATTTAGGGGGGATTTCACTGCGTGGGCGGTTCTCGGTATCGTGGGAAATTTGGCGGTTCTCGTTATCACGGTCCAGCAAAACTCCTCGCGGTGATGGGCAATATCATATGTACTGACAGGCGGCTTGCAGCCATGAGCCGTTGATAGCGAAACGAATCCTGGAAGTGAGTAAATATTTTATGAACGAAGGTTGGCAAAACGACGATTACCTCATCGTGCTCACACAGGATGAAAGCTTCGCTGCGATGAAAGCCTACCGGTTTGACCATTACCTGCGGGGCTACACGCTACTGGGCCTGAAGAGTTGGGATGACTTTGTAGTCATCAACTCCTGCGGAGTAATGTTTACGGTTCCAACGCTGCCACTTGATGTGTCCTGTATTACACCGTATGAGCTGCCCCAGCAGATTTCGCTGGAGCCTGACGAGCAGTTCACAGGGAAGATCAAGTGGTATGTGAAGCCGTTAGCCTGCGGGGGCGACCCAACAGACCAAACGAATGTGGCGTGGGTCACTCATGAACAACATGCTGAACTTGTCGTCTGGTGGAACGAGCAGTACAAGCGCGCAGCTGTCGCGAAGTAAAGCTCTAGACTCAATACAGCCTTTAGGTGTTGGCATCGCCTGGAAGCCGCCTGATTTACACGGGATCCAGTGCACTCTCATCATTAGGTATCAGGAATGATCAAGCGCGTTGCGATTACGACACTGGCCTTTCTCATTGCACTCCCATCATTCGAATGGTTATTTAGTGAAGCGGCAGTGTTGTTTGAGATGGCTAACACGGGAGCCACGTCAAGAGCTGAGCTGGCAGACGACTTTGGTCTTGGCATCATTGGAATCATGGTTGTCTTGCCAGCAACCATAATCGGTGCAGTCATCACAGCATCAGTTGTCTGGTGGAAAATGAGCCCCCGAGAGTGAGGCTAAATGCCTGGCAGAACATCCAGAGCGGCTGAAAGAAGCGTTTCACTAGACGATCCTCTCGTAAACCCAAATATTGGTTCCTGCCGTGAAGATAGTGAAATCTGTCCGTTTTGACGATGTCGACCTTGATCTGGAGTACGAGTACCGTGGATACAATTACAGCGTAGAGCACGAAGGAAAAATGTTCCTGATCAGAACTTACGATGACGAGCCTGGGCGGGCGATAGTCATCAGTCCGGCTACGATGCATACCAACGGTAATCTTGGGCCGCTTGTCTCTTTCTTGCAGGCGGAGTTAGGGGTCTCCAGAATCAGGCTCTATAAGGGAGACTTGGGAAGCTACGCCGAGATCGACCCTGATACGTTAGCGTTCCTTCCCGTTTGAATCAGGCTGCGACAGCAAGATTTTTTGGGGAGACGCACTCCAGGTCACTCAAGAGCTACGCAGACCTGTTCGAACCACGCCGCAAAGGTTGGCCAGCTTTCGTCTGTACTTCCGTTGTGTGACCAGTATCGAACAGCACCTGCCTGCGATATGCAGAAGTAGTCGCTGTTATCCTCAATGAAAGGCAACCAATCCCGCGACAAGCCCTGAGCCCAGGCGGCTTCAGCAATTTCAAAGATATCCAGATGGCTGCATCCGCTCAAAATCAACGCGGGTTCAAATACGGCGTTTGCGACATCGCTGCCACCTTTCAGGAACTGGATATATTGATCGGGAAAGCGAAAGCTGAGCCTGCTCTCCGCGTCAGCAATTTCAGCATCTGTTGGGATACGAAAAGGATCGTCTGTCATTCGTTCAAGTCCGAGTGTTGATCAGTATCATGTGATTAGCTTATTCAATCAGAAAGTGCAGGAGTCCGCTTTGAGTCGATAGCGGCGGCTGCACACTACGCCGTCAGCCATTGCATCAACGCTAACGTGATTCGAAAGTGGATGCCGCTGTACCGAGATCAGCCACCAGCGATGCTATCAGCTTTTATTCCAGTGAAATCTACGCCAAAACGGTCGACTGAAAAGTCGGCGGTTATCGATCTGTCGTTTGGCGATCAATCGACCACAGTGAACTGGCCAACTTCTGATCATGAAGCTGGTAGTTCTATCACGCGACTTTAAAAGGCTGTAATTCGCGCCGAAAGGCGGCAATTCAGCTATCAGCAAGGTGTATCTGCCAGACGCTCACATTAAGCGAGCACAATAGGCTGAAGCCCGGTAAACCAACCTCTCTCACCCTTCAAAAATCCCTTTCACCAACGCGAGCCCTAGCGTCTCGCGCCTCGCCTCAATCTCCTGATCAACCCCCCGCTTACCACTCACCAACCGCACAGCTTTCAACTCTGGCAACGGCTGATCAAGCAAAGCCAGCAAATCCAACTCCGGCGTTTTATAAATCGACAACTTGCCAATCGGCGCTTCGCTCAACCCGTCAATTCGCCCAAGCGACTTGAGATTAGCCAAACGCAACGCCCGCAACCTGCTACCCGCCCCGAAAACCAGCTCACCCAAGTGCGGCTGATCCTCAATCTCCAACACCTCAAGCCTGGGAAAGCGTCCAGGCTCCAGCGCTTGCAACCCGCGGACCCGGAGCAGGCTCAAGTGCGTAACGCTGTCACTGAACAACTCCGGCATCGCCTCACGGCTGCCAAATCCGATTGAAAGAGTCTCCAAACCGGGTAACTTCGAGATCACCTCAAACGTGGTAGTGGCCGGCTGTCGGTACAGGCTGAGTTCGGTCAGTCCAGTAAGCGCTTCCAGCGGCTTCAGCCCCTGGGTTTTTGCATTCAGGTGCAGCACCCGCAGGTGGGGCAGGCGGCTGACCGAAGCGAGGTCCAGCTTTGGCCCCACTTCCTGGAAAACCCGCAGCATGGTCAGGTTTTGCAAGTTGCTAAAGGCCAATATCGGGTTCAGGTCAAGCTTGTCCACGCCAAGCGCCAGACTGCGCAGGTGCTCAAGGCTTGCCAGCGTCTCAAGCCGTTCGGCGTGATAGAGGCAATCGAGGGTCAAGGTCTGCACATTAGGCAGGGCTTCGAGTGTGCGACCGTCGAAGGGCTGGTCGGCGGCGTAGTGCCCGTAGAAGCGCACGTCGAGGCGATGGCCGTGTTGTGCGCACAAGGCATCCAACGCTGTCAATATCGGTGCCGGGTATTGCTCGGGCGCCGAGAACTGCACCACGACGTGTTCGTCACTGTTGCCGAGCAGTTCGGCCACGGTGGTTTGCAGGTCGTGCAACGAAGGTGATTGGATACGTTGGGGCAACATGGCACAGCCTTTTTAGCAGAGAGTAAGGGTCGATGTCAGGAGTGACGGCATTCACAACGTCGGTTTCGGCCGCTCTGGAGCGACTCGAATCCGCTTGCGATCCTCTTCCAATGAAGGCACATAGGGAAGTCCGCACCAGAGATCACCCAGGCTAAGATACGCCCCAGTCTTCCAGCGTGCAGACAACTTGAAGCCTAGCGTTTCCTCATAAAAGGCAATGCTGCTTAGCAAGCTGCATACGGCGAGGATGAGATGATTGAATCCGGTCAGCATGAGATCGCCTGAAACAGATGGACGGCTAGAATGTAGATCAGACAGGATGAAATGTCAGCTTTGGCTGCAATGAAGCTCAGCCCCCGGTGCCACATATCAGAATCATCCACCCAAGAGATCGTAAAGGCGGGATGCCCGGACGGTGACTTCTTATAAATTCAGCAATCGGCATTTGCGGTCAGGCTATATCGGGAACACGGTCGCCCCTGGACGTGATCACAAGCGCTCACCCGTTCAGTATTGCCTGTGCCAATAGCGACTAATGGCCCGTCGAGCTAACCCGGAATACGGCCCTATAAAACTTCACGGAGAAAGCCAGATGTCACGCCGCATTCTCATCACAGGAGCCAGCATCGCAGGCTGCGCCACCGCTTGGTGGCTGGCTCAGCAGAACTGCGATGTCACGGTCGTCGAGCAGGCGCCAGCCTTTCGGGACGGTGGGCAGAATGTTGATGTCCGGGGCCCGGCCCGGGAGGTGCTGCGGCTTATGGGGCTTGAGCAAGCGGTTAGAGATCACAATACTGGCGAGCGTGGAATAGCGTGGGTCGACAACCAAAACACGACCGTGGCTCGTATTGACCTGGCTGATCTGGAAGGAGACGGCCCTACCGCCGAGCTGGAGATATTGCGCGGCGATTTGGCTCGTCTCATCTACGAAGCATCATTGCCTCACACCGAGTATCGCTTCGGGGAGCGGGTCACTGCCGTTGTACAGGATGAAAAGGGAGCGATTGTCCGGTTCGAGAGCGGCACCGAGGAGCGCTTTGATCTGGTGATCGTAGCCGAAGGCGTTGGCTCGTACACTCGCGACATGGTGTTTCCCGAAGAGAACACACCTCGCTGGATGGATCTGGCGACTGCATTCTTCACCGTGCCACGCGCTTCGACGGACAGTGAGACCGCACGTTGGTATAACGCTCCCGGCGGTCGAAGCGCAGGCGTGCGCCCGGACAATAGTGGTACCACCCGCGCCTTCTTCAACATTCAGGGGCAGCGAAACGTGGCAACCGTCAGGACTATCGCCCAGCAGAAGGCTTTTCTGAAAACGCATTTCGAAGGTGCAGGATGGGAAGTACCACGCCTGCTCTCGGGCATGGAGGCAGCCGACGACTTCTGGTTCGACGATCTGCGGCAGGTGAAGATCAAGCGGTGGTCGGCGGGTCATGTGGTTCTCACCGGCGACGCCGCCTGGTGCGTCACCCCACTGGGAGGGGTTGGAGCTTCACTGGCCCTTGTAGGCGCATACGTGCTGGCTGGCGAACTCTCGAAATCCCATGATCTTTCTGCTGCGTTTGCAGCTTATGAGAGCGTCATGCGACCCGTTGTCGAAAAGTCGCAGAACATCCCGAAGATCGTCCCCCGCCTGACCCACCCTCGCAGCCGCGTGGGGATCACCTTGCTCCGTACCGTGCAGCGGATTGTTACAAGTCCTGTTATTAGCAAGCGTGCAGCGAAATCGCTTACTCCAGCTCTACAGTCGTTCAAACTACCGAGCTATTAACTGTGCTTAACGACGCGTTTCTCTGTCTCCTCGCCACACTCGACTTTCCAGACAAATATTGGGCGTTGTGTGATCGCTTCCCTCTAGTTCCTGGTTCATCATTTACTGCATCGAAAAAAGAGCTACTTAGCGCCTTCGAAGCAGCTGGGGCTTCCATACGCTACGACAGTCGCGATCGATCATTTGAGATCGAGTCAGAAAAGATTGGCGCGATTGAATGGAAGGCGTTGCTCGTAAAGCAGCGCGGTGGTCTCGAGTTCATGATTTCGGGGCTCGGCCCTGAAGGATATATCGGGTCTAACTTTGCTGTGCTTGCCTATGAGGGAAAGCGCAAGGAAGACCCAGGCTTTGTCCGCAGTCCGTTCTCAGGCCCGCCGCCATACCCAAGACCTTCAGCCTCAAATCCTGTTCAGCTCGCAGCTCTAGTGCAAGAGTTCGTTGGACTGGTGAGGGAAATCAAGGCAGCACTTCGCAAATGCGCAGAGGCTGTGTAACAGATCGCTCAGCGGTAGCGAGGGACGACAAAGGTCACGCCCATTCTTAAAAATCGAAATGCTGATCAAACACCATCTGTCGCCCGTGGTTGATCAGTTTCATTTTCCCAGCCCATCAGATCAGATTTAAAGCATCACAAATCACCCAACCCCTCATACCGCCCCTGAATCCGCCCCAACTCCCCCGACTTTCGCAGCTTCTCCAACGCCCTCCTCCATCCCGTCACCACCTCATCATCACAATCCAGACTGAACGCTATGTACAACGAAGATCGGTACACCTCCACCGGTATCCGCCTCAGCGTGCCCGGCGGGATTTTCAGTTGGCGGGTGTAGTAAGCGACGCCTGCATCGGTATCGCCGACGATGACGTCGGTGCGCCCGGCAAGGAGCATGCGGTAAAGCTGAGGGCTTTGGGTGGCGGTTTTGTCGAGGTTGGTGAAGTTGAGGGCTTGCAGGGTGTCGGGCACCAGACCGGCGTGTCGGGTGGTGACCATTGGCGCCTGGCGGAGTTGTTCCAGAGTGTTTAACGGCGGAGCATCGGCCATTTGGTAAGGATGTATCGATTCCTCGACGATGGGACCGACCCATTTGTATAACGGCTCGCGCTCGGTGGTGCGGAACATGGAGTACATGATGGTTTTGGGGCGGGCGTTCAGTGCGTAGCTGGCGCGCATACTCGGTAGCAGCACGATGTCGAAGTTGTCTCCGGTGAGCGCCATGATGGCCCGAACGATTTCGGTGGTCATGCCGGTGAGTTGGTTGTTTTCCACATAGTTGTACGGCGCCCACTCTTCGGTCACGACCTGATAGTGATCGGCCCTGACGGGCGTGCCGAGTAACAGGCAGAGGCAGAGCAAGGCTGCGTTGGGTATCGAATGTCTCACGTGTTCTGCCTGGTAGGCTGTGCGCGAAGGGTCGACCTTGTCTGCAAGGTCAAACTCAGCATAGACCCTTCCAGACATCTACCCCCTTGAACCACGCCGCAAACGGTGAGATTTATCACGTTTCTTCAGCGATAAACCTGGGCAGAGCGGGTTTAGCACCGCTCAGGAAGGTGAACTTCAGGTCGGCAGAACCAGCGTGAAAACGGTCCCGGCGCTTTCACTTGTGACGGTGACCTGTCCTCCGTGGGCTTGCATGATCGAGCGCACGATGGCCAGACCCAGTCCGCCCGAGTCGCCGGGCTGGTTACGGGAAGGATCGCAGCGATAAAAGCGCTCAAAAAGATGCGGCAGATGTTCTGCGCCGATAGGTTCGCCGACGTTGTGGACGTATATCTCTAAACCAGCATCGCTGAGCGTACTGCCGATGGTGACCGGGGTGTTCGGCGTGGCGTAACGCAGGGCGTTGGCGATCAGGTTGGCCAGTGCGCGACGCAGTAATTCCGGGTCGGCGTTTAGCGTGCACTGGCTCTTATCAAACACGGAATAACCATCTGGATAAACCTGGTCTTTCTGTTGGAGCGAGGCTTGCCCGCGAAGAACGATAGCGTGGTGTGCGTGACTTACCGAGTCGACGGCTTCGCGGGCAAGCCTCGCTCCCACAAGCCCGTGTTTGCCGCACGACAGCGGGGTGTCAGTGACACTGGGGCGGCTCCTATTGATCAGCTCGATGCCACGGTCTTCGCCCATGCCTTCGAAGTAATCGCACAACTGAGCGACCATCGCGTAAAGGTCGATCTTTTGGCGGTTGATCGAGGATTTGGGCTGTTCGGTACGCGCCAGGAACAACATGCTGTCGATCATGCGCGCCAGACGTTCGTACTCTTCCTGATTGGAAACCAGCAGTTCCTGATAGACCTCAGGCGAGCGGCCCCGGCCCAGTGCCTGTTGGGTTTGCCCCATGAGGTTGCTCAGCGGTGTGCGCATTTCATGGGCGAGGTCTTCGGAAAAGCGGGTGAGCTGAGCGAAACCGTCTTCGAGGCGGGCGAGCATCTGGTTGAGGGCGTGACTCAGGGCGCTCAGTTCGTTGACGTCCTTGAACGCCTGCAAGCGCAGGTGCAGGTGTTGCGCATCGATGCTGGCAGCACGTGTCGCCAGTTGTCGAACCGGGCGCAGCCCCCTCTGGCTGACCATCCAGCCCAACAAGAACGCCAATACTGCGCCTACCAGCAAGGCTATGCAGATTTTCATGCGGTAGGCGCTGAGCATTTGCTCGCGCTCGTTGACCAGCTTTCCAGCGATCAACTTGAGGTGTCGATCGGCGCCTGGCACATCGAGCCACGCCAGCCGCAACGACTTGTCACCCGGGCTATCACCCAACTGTGGCGAAGGCGCTGCTGGCAACTCGGGCACTGGCAGGGCAAGCGGGTTGACGTCGATGAGCAGTTGCCCGGCGTCATCGACAATCCACAGCACGTTATCGCGATTGCCCAGCATGTTTTCGTAAAGCTGCGGGCGTTTGCGCAGGGTGTCGATGCTGTCGCTGTCAGTGATCAGCGCCTGCATGCGCTGCACGCGACCGAGGAGCGCTTGATCATCGCGCCAGGTGATTTCGCGTTGCAGGGATTGATAGAGGTAAAAGCCGACAGCGCCTAAAAGCAGCACGCTGACCAAAGCGAACATGAACGCCAGGCGCAGGCTCAGGGTTCGGGGCCACAGGGTCATTGCTGCAGCTCCAGCAGGTAACCAATGCCGCGCACGGTGTGGATAAGTTTCGCTTGGTAGGGGTCGTCGACTTTGGCACGCAGCCGCCGAATCGCGACGTCGACCACGTTGGTATCGCTGTCGAAATTCATTTGCCAGACGTGGGAGGCAATCAGCGCACGGGACAGGACTTCGCCTTCCCGACTGAGCAGAAGATGCAGCAGTGCGAATTCCTTGTTGGTCAGGTTCAGGCGTTCGCCATTACGGGTGACTTTGCGCTTGAGCAGGTCAAGGTGCAGATCGGCGATCTGAAACTGTTCCACTTCACGAGGCGGACCGCGACGCAACAAAGTGCGAACCCGGGCCAGCAGCTCCGCGTAGGAAAAGGGTTTCACCAGATAATCATCGGCACCCAGTTCGAGGCCTTTGACGCGATCTTCCACGGCGTCGCGTGCAGTGAGGAACAGCACCGGTGTCTGCCATTTACGGCGAATGATCTGCAGCAGTTGCCAGCCGTCGAGGCCGGGCAACATGACGTCGAGGATGATCAGGTCGAACTCGCTTTCCTGAACCAGATGCAGCCCGTCCAGACCGTTCAAGGCCACTTCCACCAGATAGCCGGATTCCCCCAGCCCTTTGCGCAGGTAATCCGCTGTTTTCGCTTCGTCTTCAACCACCAGGATACGCATTAAGTCCTCCGCCACTGATGCATAGCGTAAGCCGATACGCCGCCCCATCTCATTACAAATACGTAATCCGCAGGCAATCAGTTTGTGCGGAAGGCTTGGGCAGTATGGCTGGCAATTGCTCAGCCGAGCCTGAACCGGAGATTTGCATGCTGATCCGAAGCGTCACCCTTTCTTTATTGACACTGGCCATGGGGTCCGGCGTCGCGCTGGCCGATGTGCCGAACGTCGCCCAGCGTCCGGATGTCACCCTGAAGCTTGCCAATGACCTGCTGAGTGCAACCTTGGCGGCCTGTCACGCCGATGGCAAAACCGCTGTCGCTGCGGTGGTTGATCGCGGCGGCAATCTGGTTGCCGTGCAGCGCGACGACAATGTTGGCCCGCACAACACGCTCGCGGCGCAACGCAAAGCCTTTACTGCGCTGTCGACCAAAACCCCGACGCGACTGCTGTCCGAACGCGCTCGCAACAACCCCGAAGCCGAGAACCTCAACACCCTTGATGAGCTGCTGCTGTTAGGCGGTGGCGTGCCGTTAAAGGTGGGCGATCAGGTTATCGGCGCTATCGGCGTTGCGGGTGCAGGTGGTGCGGAAGTCGATGAAGGCTGCGCGCTGAAAGGCATCGCTCACGTTTTACCCAACCTCAAATAATCTGGAATATCACATATGAACATGTTCAAAACACTGATTGCAGGCGCTGTATTGAGCGGCCTTTCGTCCATCGCGCTGGCCGCGGGTAATCCGCTGAGCGTACACGTGCTGAACCTGCAGGACGGCCTGCCCTCCTCCGATGTCAGCGTGACGCTGGAAAAGCAGGAAGGTCAGGGCTGGAGCACGCTGAATAAAGGCGTCACCAATGAGCAAGGCCGAATTACCGGACTGTACCCGGAAGGCAAGACGCTGGAGAAAGGCACCTATCGCGTAACGTTCAAGACAGGTGAATGGTTCCAGAAGCACCAGACGGCGAGTTTCTTTCCGGAAGTACCGGTGATCTTCAATGTGGACGGCAGCTTGCCGCATTACCACATTCCGCTGCTAATCAGCCCTTATGGGTTCTCGACGTATCGCGGGAGCTAGTAGGCGCATTGTTGCGTGGATGGATCTGACATAAGCGCCATCGTTCATCGCGAGCAAGCTCGGCTCCCACAGGGGAATGCATTCCTGCAGAGATAACAGCGCAGCACCGACATGAGCAAGCGCCGAATATTTAAAGCGAACTCCGTATCTGTGGGAGCTGGGCTTGGTCTGGGCGGCATTCCGACGATTCAGACACTTCGGTGTATCAGGCATACCGCGTCATCGTTCACCGCGAGCAAGCTCGGCTCCAAATAATAAGCATCGCATTCCCTTGTAGGAGCTGCCGAAGGCTGCGAAGGCGTTTTGCCTGACGCACCACATCGCAGCCTTCGGCAGCTCCTACAAGGGTGTGTGGTAATTAATCACTAAGTAATGGCGTCAACAAAACGTCTAAAAATCACATTCGTTACACATCGTTTTTTCCAACCGCCGAACGGGCGACGGTTTCCCGACGCACGGTCACAACTTTTACGCGTCTTCGTGTCATATCAGAGTGCTAGCCGATTGGATTTTGGCAGCCGAGCAACCTAAGCCTGATAACGGAGATAACCCCATGATTTTTAACGTCCAAAATTTTGGCGCCAAAGGAGATGGCGTCACGGATGACACCGCTGCCATCCAAAAGGCTATTGATGCAGCAGCAGCGGCAGGCGGGGGTCAGGTTTATATTCCGCCAGGGACGTTCATTGTCAGTGGGGGTGAGGAACCGTCGGACGGCTGCCTCATGCTCAAAAGCAATGTGTACATGTACGGCGACGGGATGGGCGTTTCGAACATCAAGGTGGCTGACGGCTCGGATACGAAAATCACCGGCATCATTCGCTCGGCGTACGGCGAAGAAACCCACGACTTCGGCCTCAGCAACCTGACCCTCGATGGCAACCGGGATAACACCACCGGCAAGATCGACGGCTGGTTCAACGGTTACATTCCCGGCCAGGAAGGTTACGACTCCAACGTCACCCTGGACGGCGTCGAAATCAAGGACTGCTCCGGTTACGGCTTCGACCCGCACGAACAGACCGTCAACATGGTCATCAAGAACAGCGTGTCCCACGGCAATGGCCTGGACGGCTTCGTGGCCGACTTTCTCAGCAACAGCACGTTCGAGAACAACGTCGCCTACGACAACGACCGCCATGGCTTCAACGTGGTCACCAGCACCCACGACTTCACCCTGACCAATAACGTCGCCTACAACAATGGCGGCGGCGGGATCGTGGTGCAGCGCGGCAGCGAGAACATTCCTTCGCCGAGCAACATCGTCATCACCGGTGGCGAAGTTTACGGCAACGGTGCCGAAGGCGTGCTCATCAAGTTGTCCAGCGACGTCACCCTCAGCGGTGTGGATATCCACGACAACGGCAGCGCCGGGGTGCGGATCTACGGCAGCAACAACGTTGACGTGACCGACAACACCCTCAGCAACAACGCTCTGAAAGGCGGTGTACCGGAAATCATCATCCAGTCCTACGACGATACCCTTGGCGTCTCCGGCAAGTATTTCAACGGCAGCGACAACACGATTCAGGGCAACACCATCACCGGCAGCAACCTGTCGACTTACGGCGTGGCCGAACGTAACGAAGATGGCACCGACCGCAACGCGATCATCGGCAACACCATTGGCCATACCACCAAGGGCGAGACACTGGTTTATGGCGATGGCAGTTACGTCAGCGCCACCGTTCCGGTCGTCACTGTTCAGGGCACCGACGGCAACGACACGCTGATCGGCAGCAGCGCCAATGAAATCCTTTATGGCGCAGCCGGTAACGACGTGATCAATGCCGGGGCAGGAGCCGATATCCTGGTCGGCGGCGCGGGCGTCGACAAGCTCACCGGCGGTGCGGGCGCGGACACCTTTCGCTTCGCCAGCCAGTCCGACAGCTATCGCAACGCGACGAACAGCTTCGTCGACACCGTTACCGATTTCGATGTCACTCAAGACAAGATCGATATCGCCGACCTGGGCTTCACCGGGCTGGGTACCGGTCGCGGCGGCACCTTGCAGCTCACCTACAACGCCAGCAACGACCGCACCTACATCAAGGATTACGATGCGGATGCCAACGGCAATCGCTTCGAGCTGATTCTGAACGGCAATCTCACCAGCACGCTGACGGCCGACAACTTCATCTTCAACCGGACGGTGACCGGCACCAGCGGCAACGACTCGT
Source organism: Pseudomonas quasicaspiana (assembly GCF_021147825.1). Taxonomy (NCBI): domain Bacteria; kingdom Pseudomonadati; phylum Pseudomonadota; class Gammaproteobacteria; order Pseudomonadales; family Pseudomonadaceae; genus Pseudomonas; species Pseudomonas quasicaspiana. Next base: position 20,243 of record NZ_JAGTPI010000006.1, on the reverse strand, counting down.
TGCAGGGCACGGCGGCGGCAGACACCCTGCTTGGCCTAGCCGGTAACGACAGCCTGGCTGGCGGCGCGGGCGATGACACGCTCAATGGCGGCTCGGGCATGGACACGCTCAGCGGTGGTGCGGGCGCGGACACCTTTGTGTTCTCCGAACGCACGGACAGCTACCGCAATTACAACGCAGGCGGCGCTAACCTGGGTGACCTGATCACCGACTTTGATCGCACCGCCGACAAGATCGACGTCTCGGCGTTGGGCTTCACCGGTCTGGGCGATGGCAAAAACAACACCCTGTATCTGGTGCTCAACGACGCCGGGACCAAGACTTACATCAAGTCACTGGAAGCCGATGCCAACGGCAACCGCTTCGAGATCGCGCTGGATGGCAATTACCTCGACAAGCTGACCAACGCCAACTTCGTCTTCGCCACCGCGCCCACCACCAATCAGGCGCCGATCGTTGCGACGCCGCTGCTGGATCAGAATGGGACGGAAAACACCGCGTTCAGCTATGTCGTACCTGCGACCAGTTTCACCGATCCTGACAATGACAGCCTCAGCTACACCGCATCCCTCGCCGACGGCAGCGCCCTGCCCGGCTGGCTGACGTTCGACGCTGCCAGCCGCACACTCAGCGGCACGCCGGACAGCACCGCTTCGGGCAACTATTCAGTGAAAATTACTGCCACTGACGGCAGCAATGCCACGGTCAGCGACAGTTTCACACTGGCGGTGCAGGACGTTCCGGGTGCGCCGATCATCATCAATGGCACACCAAACAACGACACCCTGACGGGCACTGCGGCCAACGAGCAATTGCTGGGAGGTGCAGGTAACGACACGCTCAACGGCGGCGCGGGCAACGATATTCTTGTCGGCGGTGCCGGCGCGGACAAACTTACCGGTGGTGACGGCGCTGACGTTTTCCGCTTCACCTCGAAGATGGACAGTTATCGCACCAGCACGACCAGCGCCAGTGATCAGATCCTTGATTTCGATGTAGCCGCCGACAAGATCGACGTTTCGACGCTGGGTTATACCGGCCTGGGCAACGGCCTCAACGGTACGCTGCAGGTCACCTACAACGCGTCCAACAACCGCACTTATCTCAAAGACAATACGGTCGACGCCAACGGCAACCGCTTTGAGGTTTCAATGGCGGGCAATCTGGTCAACAGCCTGACGGCCAACCATTTCGTGTTCGCTGACCAGAACACGCCGAGCAATGTCGCGCCAGTCGTAGTGATTCCGCTGCTGGACCAGAACGCCACTGAAAACACCGCCTTCTCGTACACGGTGACCAGCGACAGCTTCGCCGATGGCAACAAGGATGTGTTGAGCTACAGCGCCACCCTCGCAGACGGTACAGCACTGCCTTCATGGTTGAGCTTTGACGCCGTCAACCTGACCTTCAGCGGCACACCGACCAGCACAGCGGCAGGCAACTACGACGTACTGATCAAAGCCACCGACCCAGCGGGTGCGTCGGTCAGTGACAACTTTGCATTGGTGGTGGCGGATGCTCCGGCCAATACCATCGCAGGCACAGACAACGCAGAAACCCTGATCGGTACAGCAGGCGCGGACCTGATTCTGGGTCTGGGCGGCAACGATACAATCCGCGCGGGTGCCGGGGCGGATATTATTGACGGCGGCGCCGGACGTGACTCGCTTTACGGCGGTGAAGGTGCCGACACGTTCCGCTACAGCAACGTGCTCGACAGCTATCGCGACTATGACGCGGGCGGGGTTACCGCAACCGACACGATCTATGACTTCACCCAGGGTGTGGACAAGATCGATGTCTCGGCCCTGGGCTTCCTCGGCCTGGGCGACGGCAGCAACGGCACGCTGTACATGACCCTCAATGAGGCGGGCGACAAGACCTACGTCAAATCCAGTGTGCCCGACGCTGATGGCAACCGTTTCGAAATCGCCCTCAGCGGTAATTACCTCAACACGCTGACCGCCGACGACTTCGTTTTCGGCCAACGTGCTCAGCAGGACATTCTTTACCTGCCGACGCTCGGGCAGTCCAACGCGCGGCTGCTGCGCATGACCGAGGACGATGATCAATCCGGCACCTCGATGCTGGTCAACGACCTGAGCAAGTACACCACTTACGACGTGCGCAGCCAGTTCAACGATGCTGATGGCAATGGCATCGACATCGCAGTGGGTGGCAGCACCGTCAACGGCATGTCCACACTGGGCGCCGAAGAGCTGAAATTGTGCTGGTGGTTGACCGACACCAACGAGCCGGGCCCGGCGCTGTTGCGTGCCGTTGCACTGCTGCAGAACCAGCTCACCGAGCTCAAGGCCATCGATAACGTCAAAATGGGCATCATCTGGGGTCAGGGCGAAGAAGCAGCTCAGGAGATTGGCCGGGCCACTGACAAACAGGCTGCGGCGGCTGACTACAAGGCGGCAACGCTGGCGGTGTTCGACTACCTGCACGCGCAGGTCGGCAGCTTCGATGTGTACATGATGGAGACCGGTCACTACGACCAGGACGCCGCCCGTGCACGGGGTTATTCCGAAGAGAAGATCGCGCAGATTGTTGAAGGTGTGGACTACGTCCGCGCCACACAGGAAGCCATTGCTGCCGAACGTACTGACGTGAAACTGGCCGTCGATTACACCGACTTGCCGTTGCGTCATGAAGTCGATCCGCTGGTATATCCCGATGACGTCTGGCACTTGCATGAAGAGTCCGCAGAAATCGTCGGCCAGCGTCTGGCTGACTACATTGCTGATGACTTGGGCTTCAAGGGCAACCCGAACGACAACAACAGCGTGCAGGACATCTTCGACAACGCTCATAACGAAGGCGGGATGATCTTCGGCACCGATCAGGCCGACACGCTGGTTGGCACCTCGGGCAACGACACGCTGGACGGCGACCTGGGCGCTGACACCATGACCGGCGGCGACGGCAACGATATTTATGTGGTCGACAACGCCTTCGACAGCGTGGTGGAAAGCAACACCTCCCCGGCGCAGATCGACACGGTGCAGGCCTCGGTTAGCTGGACACTGGGCGACAATCTGGAAAATCTGGTGCTGACTGGCGTCTCGGCAATCGACGGGACAGGCAACGCGGTCCGCAACTTCATCACCGGTAACTCGGCCAATAACGTCATTAACGGTGCGGCTGGTGCGGACAGCATGAGCGGTGGCAACGGCAGCGACACCTATTACGTGGACGACATCGGCGACAACGTGATCGAGACCAACAGTGACAAGGTGTCGGGCGGTACCGACAGCGTTCACAGCAGCCTGGCGACCTACACCCTCACGGCGAACGTTGAAAACCTGTACATCGACAGCAACGCGGCGGCCAATGGCATCGGTAACGCGCTGGACAACATCCTGTTCGCGGGTGCTGGCGATAACGTGCTGGAAGGCCGTGATGGCAACGATACGGTTTCGTTCGAGCGCGCTCTGGCGGGCATCACTGCGACGCTGTCCACCTCTGCGCAGCAAAACACCGTGGGCTCGGGACTGGATACCCTCAAGGGCATCGAAAACCTGACCGGCAGTGCTTATGCCGACACCCTCTCCGGCAACAGCAGCGCCAACGTGCTGAATGGCGGCGCCGGCAATGACACGCTGGTGGGTGGTGCAGGCAATGACCGACTGATCGGCGGCGAAGGCACGGACAGTCTGACCGGCGGAACAGGCGCTGACACTTACGTCTTCGGCTCGCTTTCGGACATGGGCACCGGTGCCTTGCGGGACGTCATCAGCGGCTTTAAAACCGCTGATGGTGATCAACTGGACTTCACCGGTCTGGATGCCAACCCGCTGACCAGCGGGATGGACGCCTTCAAGTTCATCGGCAGCAACGCCTTCGACACCGCAGACGCCACCGGCCAGATTCGTTTCGCCGACGGCATCCTCTACGGCAGCCTGAATGCGGACGCCACCGCGGAGTTCGAAATCCAGCTGGTCGGTGTCAAGGAGCTGCACGCCAGCGACTTTACGGCCTGATCAGTGTGAGGGGATCCGGTGTGGCTTCTGATATCAGGGCTGCATCGGATCTCTACACATTGGTCTGTAGGAGCTGCCGAAGGCTGCGAAGGCGTTTTGCCTGAGACACCGCCGTTCGCAGCCTTCGGCAGCTCCTACAGATTCCCTTGTCACTGCTCAATGGCGAGTTACTTTCCCTGTGGGAGCCGGGCTTGCCCGCGATAAGGTTTCGGTGATCTGCCTGCCAGACCGCGGTGTCTGTATCGCGGGCAAGCCCGGCTCCCACATGGATCTGAGTCGGCTGGAAGATCGCAGCGGCATTAAAACAACCGCTGCACCTGTTCCAGCACACCGCGATTCATCAGGCCGGTGTGGGTATGCAGGCTCACATAGCTTTGCAGCATGTCGAGCTTGGCGTTGAGCAAATCACGGCGTGCCTGAAACACGCGTTGTTGTGCATCAAGGATATCCACCGTCGAACGAACACCACCCTGAAAACCTTTCTCGGTCGAGGTCAGCGCTTGCTGGCTGGACTCCACCGCACGCTGCATGGCCTTGCTTTTGGCAAACCCGGCAACTACCCCCACGTAATCCGTTTCGATGTCTTCCGCCAGTTGCTGACGCTGCACGTCGTAGTCTGATTGCGCGCCAGCCAGTTGCGCCTCGGCCTTGGCCACCGACGCTCGAACCGAGCCACCGCGATACAACGGGATATCCAGCTGGACACCCACGTAATACGTGTCCTGACGCGGATCGAGGTCCTGATACTGGCGGGTCTCTCGACGCGTCAATTGAGTGGTCAATGACAGCGTCGGATAATGCCCGGCACGTTGCGTATCAGCCTGCGCCTCGGCCACCCTCATGGCCGCCAGACGCGCTGCCAGCTCCGGGCTGGCGTCCTTGGCAATGGCCGTCCAGTAAGGCAAATCCTGTTCAGCAGGGATCGGGCTGGCGGCGGAAAGTTCTTCGCGCATCGGCTGAATATCATCAATCGGCACGCTCGCGCGGCCAGACAACGCTCGCAGCGCGGCCGTGCGCCGCGCCATGGCTTCTGTCTCCTGCGCTTCAACAAGATCCAGACGAGACTGCGACTCGTAAATGTCGGTAATAGCGCCCTGCCCAGACTTGAACAGTTTTTGGCTTTGCGTGACCAGGCCGCTGATCGCTGCTTTTTGCTGAGCGATCAGCTTGATCTCGTTTTCGGCACGGGCTACATCGAAATACCCCTTGGCAACCCGGTCATAAAGACTCTGATTGGCAAGATCGAACTGCTGCGTCCCCAACACCCCGCGCGCCTTGCCCTCTTGATAAGCCGCCCAGCGCCCTTTGTCATACAGCGGTTGCTGTGCGGCGAGCGTGACGTTGTTGGCCTGATAATCATTGCTGTTCACATAGCCGTTATCGCTGCCGCCATCGGTGCGGCCGCCATTGCCATAGCGCGAGGTCAAAGACACCTGCGGAAGAAGACCGCCACGACCGATCGCCTCCTCCTGCTGTGACGCGTCATAAGCATGACCGGCCGATTTCAGCGTCGGATCATTAAGACGTGAGGCATCGTAGGCCTGGGTAAGGCTCAACCCGGCCTCAGCAGCCCATGCCGGATTGAACACCACACAGCCAGTCCAGAGAACAGCACAGAGACCTGCCACTAAAAAGTAACGGGAACGGCGAGAACGCGGGATCATGCTCATTCCTCTTTGAACGCAGCGAGCATCCGTTCGCGCAGGGGCTTCATCAGGTAATTCATCAGCGTGCGCTCTCCGGTCACCACCGTGACATCGGCAAGCATGCCGGGACGCACCAGCAATCCAGCATTTTGCAGCGCGACCACCGTCTCGGCAGGGATCTCGACCTTGGCGGAGAAATACGGCCGACGGGTCTGCTCATCCAGCAACTGATCCGCTGACACGGTACTCACCACACCTGTCACAGTGGGCGTATCAACCCGTTGCAGCGCTGTGAAATGCACGTTCACCGGTAAACCAGGTCGCAATTTGTTTGCCATCAACGGTTCGAAACGCGCCGTGATTGCCATCGGCGCATCCAGCGGCACGACCTGCATCAGGCTTTGGCCGGCCTGCGCGACACCGCCCACGGTGTGAATCGTTACGTCCATGATCTGCCCGGAAACCGGCGCGCGGATGGCACCGCTTTCGACTTCAAACTGCAACGCACTGATCTGATCGGCAAAGCCTGCTGCCTCGGCGGAAACCTCGCTGAGCTGGGTCTCGGCATCGCGACGAAACTCCTGTTGGGTCTGCAGCATCTTGAGTCGGCTTTCATTGATCGCCTGACGCGTTTTGCCAACATCCCCCTGCCCGGACGAAATTTGCCCCGCCAGCAACGCGCCGTTGCGCTCGGCTTCGTAGAGCTTGCTGCGCGGCACATACCCTTCACGCGCCAGTTCGCGCAGGCCTTCAAGTTCCTGCTGCTGGAACTGCATCTGCGCATCGAAATTCCGTTTCACGCCTTCGTAACCTCGTAGTTGCTGCTGCAACGACTCGATTTCGTGCTCGATGATTTTCAGGCGGCTGGCCAATTCGGCGCGACGGGTTTCGAACAATTGGGTCTGCAGCGCCATGGCCGCCTTGATTCGTGGCTCCTGAGCGCGCTCCAGCAATTCAGGCGGCCATTCGATGCTCGGGTTGCCCAGACGCTCCGCGATCAACCGCGCTTCCACCGCACGATCATTGAGTAACTTGCCTTGGGTGACGTCCAGCTGCGACTGCGCGCGCAAGGTATTGAGCTGCACCAGCAATTGGCCCTGACTGACGTGATCGCCGTCGCTGACCATCAGTTTCTCAACCACACCGCCAACCAGCGACTGCACCGCTTTGCGCTCACCGGCAACCACCACCGTGCCGCTGCCCACGACGCCTTGATCAAGCGGCGCAAGGCACGCCCACAGAAGAAAACTGCCCAGAGCGACACAGAGAAAAATGACCCCGTAACGCGCAGCGCCGCCCGCGTCGGTACTGGCCTTGGGCGCGGCACCGGGGTTACGCACGCTGACGGGATTGTCGATGCGCACGTTGGCGCCAGGATCAAGATCACGCATCTTTGTTGGCTACCCTGACAGGAGCGGTTTTATCGGCTGGCATCAATGCCTTGAGCACCTGATCCCTTGGACCAAAGGCCTGCTGGGCGCCGTCTCTGAGCAACAGAATGTGATCGACCACGGCCAGAATGCCTGGCCGATGGGTGATCAACACCACGGTACTGCCGGAAGCCTTGAGTGCCTTGACCGCCTGAATCAATGCCAGCTCGCCCGCTTCATCCAGGTTGGAGTTGGGTTCATCGAGGACGATCAATGCCGGATTGCCATACAGCGCACGGGCCAGGCCCAGACGCTGCTTCTGACCGCCGGACAAGCCGAGCCCGCCCGGGCCCAGTGGTGTGTCGTAGCCTTGGGGAAAACGCAGGATCATGTCGTGAATGCCCGCATGACGGCTGGCCGCGATGATCTTGTCGGCGTCCTGCTCACCAAACCGGGCAATGTTGTCGGCAACACTACCGGCAAACAGCTCGATGTCCTGAGGCAAGTAGCCCAAGTGAGGGCCTAGGGCGTCGTGAGTCCACTGACTGATTTCGGCGTTATCCAGACGCACCGAACCGCCCAGCACGGGCCAGACGCCGACCATTGCTCTGGCCAGCGTTGACTTGCCACTGGCACTGGCGCCGATCACCGCAAGCACGTCGCCTTTACTGAGGGCGAAATTGATCCCGCGCAGGATAGGTTGCGTCGCGCCCGGCGGTCCCGCATACAGTTGCTCCAAACGCACCGCGCCTGTGGGTGGCGGCAATGGCATGCGCAGTCGTTCGCGGGGATGCTGAGTCAATAGCTGGCTCAAGCGCTGATAACTCTGGCGCCCTGAGCTGAACTGCTTCCAGGAACCGATAGCGATTTCAACCGGAGCCAGCGCGCGGCCGAGCAACAGCGACATGGCGATCATCATGCCCGCCGAAAGCTGGCCCTCAAGCACTAACAAGGCGCCCAGCCCCAACGCCAGCGACTGCCCGGAAATACGGACGAATTTGGTAGCAGAGGTGATCTGAGCGCTGCGGTCGCTGGCTTGCGACTGGGCGGCAATGATCCGCTGCTGCAACAGACTCCAGCGTTGGCGCAACGGGCCGAGCATGCCCAGCGCCCTGATCACTTCGGCGTTCTGCAACGTGCTGTTGACGTACCCCGCCGAACTCACGCTCACGCGGTTGGCTTCACCCAGACTGGCCCGCGTCGCCAGTTCGCCCCACAGCGCCAGACCGATCAATACGAGGGCGAGCACCAGCGTCAGCAGACCGAACCAGGGGTGAATAACAAACGCCACCAAGAGAAAGATCGGCAGCCACGGAGCATCCAGCAAGGCAATCAAGCCCTGCCCGGTGATCAACTGACGAAGGCTGGTCAGATCGCTGAGGACCTGCGCCGGATTGGCGTTGTGCTCTTGCAGGCTGCGGGCAAATGCGGCGTCGAACACACGCTCGCCCAGCGCCTCATCCAGACCCGCGCTCATGCGAATCATCACGTGGCTGCGCACCCACTCGATCATCCCGCTGAACATGAACAACGCCAGCGCGATCAGGGTCAGCATGACCAGAGTGGTTTCGTTCCGGCTGGTAAGCACACGATCGTAAACCTGCATCATGTACAGCGAAGGCACCAGCACTAACAGGTTGATCACCCCACTGAACAGCGCCAACGACCAGAACACCCGGCGGTAGCAGAGCAAAGCGGCATCAATGTCATGACGCGGATCAAGCAGGAAGCGCATAGGGTATCGACCGAAAAGAAGAGTCAGTGTATTGATCGCAATCCATGCGCTCGGGTTTTATCTGGAGGTAAACCCAATCCTGTAGGAGCCGCCGAAGGCTGCGAAAGCTTTCAGCCTGCCACACCGCTATCGCTGAATTGGAATGCTTTTTACCTGTAGGAGCGCGCTTGCCCGCGATCGCGTCAGCACAGTCGATATATCCATCAACTGACAGACCGAATCGCGGGCAAGCGCGCTCCTACAGGTCCTGTGTTTGCTGCGCGTCAGCGCGGTGCCATTGGCACCAGCGTCGCGTCTGCAGATTCAATGTTCGCGGCGCCGCGTCAATGTCCCGGCAATCCGCAAGTGATTGACAGCACTTGGCCAGCTTAGTGCCTGTTTGGTGGGCTTTTTTCTGCGGGGATTTGGGATAAGTCGTGCAACACACTGATCGCGAACAGCAGGCCGAGGCAGCTTCAGCCAGGGACCTGCCGTTCACTGTGCGACTTACAGAAAGGTAAACACCGATTCGGCAGCCAGACGCGACTTAGGCAGCTTGGCGTTGAAGTCGGTTTCGCTGCGATAACCCAGGCTGACGATCACCAGGCTGGTGAAACCCTGAGCGCGCAGACCGAGCTCTTCGTCGAGTTTCTTGAAGTCAAAACCTTCCATTGGCGTGGCATCCAGCCCCAGCGAAGCCGCGCCCAGCAGCAAGGTGCCCAGTGCCAGGTAGGTTTGCTTTTCCATCCAGTGCTGCACGTCTTTCTGGTCATAGCGGTGCATATCGACATAGCCGCGACGGGTTTTGTCCTGACCCGCCCTGGCCTCGGCATTCTGAAAGCGACCGTCCAGATCCTCCTGATCCAGCACAGCGTGCAGGTGATCCTCGGTCATCTCGGTGCGGGTGCACAGCACAATGACGTGAGACGCGTTGAGGATCTTCGCCTCGTTATAGGCAAAACCATCCTGCGCACCTTTGGCGATGCGTGCTTTGCCCTGTTCGTCGGCGGCGACCACAAAATGCCAAGGCTGCGAATTCACCGACGACGGGCTAAGGCGCAGTTGGTCCAGCAGCGTATCGATACTGGCCTGAGGGATTTTGCGGGTCGCGTCGTAGGCCTTGGTGGTGTATCGGGTTTTGGCGAGGCTGGCGAGTTCCATGGTGTTCTCCGGTCAAAAATGCTTAGCGAGTCGGCGCTGGCGCTGCGTTGATTTTTACCCGCAACAGGCTGTAAGGCTTCTGGCGCAGGTCTTTACCCCCTTGGAAACCGGCCTGGCGATGCAACTGGTTGGCGGTGAAATACAGATAGCCATCCGGACCTATAGACAAGGTATCCGGCCACAACACCCGAGGATCGTGAACGATGGTTTGCCAAGTGCCATCCGCGAGTCGCTTGCGGATGCCGTTGTGCTCGTAATCAGTGGCATATACCGCTCCGCTCGCGTCCGCTTCCAGGCCATCGGAAGCACCTTTTTCACCGAGATCCTGAACAGCTGCGTCCAGTGCCTTCTCGCTGACGCTTGTATCTCGCAACAGGCTGGTCGGTACGGAATACAGATGACGGCTCGACAGCGGACTGAAATACAAAGTCTGGCCATCTGGCGACAGTGCGATGCCATCGGAAGCAACCGCTGGCGCTTTCTTCTTGCCATCAGCGCCCGTGGCCATGACGGCCTGCCCTTCGACGACCGGAATGAACGACGGATCAACCGATGTCGACTTCGCACCGCTCAAACGCCGCGTCGCCTTACCAGTAGCGATGTCCATAACAATGATTGCTCCTGGCCCGCTCACAGAGGAGTCGGTGACATAGACCGTGCCTTCCTTGCCATGGCGAAAATCAAAACGCATGTCGTTGACGTAAGTGCTCGGCAGAATGACGTTGGCCGGGAAGACCAGCGCTTTCACCACCTTGTTACTCGCCAGATCGACCGCCACCAGCTTCGCGCCACCTGGCTTGGGAGCAGCAAAACCGGGAGCAGCCGTGTCGAGCAACCAGACGCGACCCTGCCCGTCAGCCACTACGCTTTGCACACTGATCAGGCCCTTGGCCGGGTCCTGGGGATCTTCCTTGTTGATCTGTGTGTTCGGCCAAGCCTGTACTTTGCCGTCCCGAATTTCCGCGACCGTAAAAGGCACGTCATCGCCCCAACGCGGGAAGTTGACGAAAATACGGCCGGTTTCGCTCACGGTCACGCCCGTGGGCATGGCGTCGTGGAACGCGAAGACTTGCTGCAATTGGCCTATGGACTTGTCGGCCGGTGCGCTTGCTGAAAAATCGGTTGCCGGTGCCGCCAATGCGGTGTGAGCAGTCATGGCCACACCAAGCGCCAAGGCAGAAACAGCAAAAAAGGACTTCTTGAACACGAACATTCTCCCGACTGCCTGCTGGACGCAGGCAGCCACTGACATATTGATAAAAATCAGAAGCCTTCGAGGACGATCTTGCCTTTGGCCTTGCCGCTTTCTACAACGGCGTGAGCACGGCGCAGGTTAGCGGCGTTGATCGTGCCGAAGTGCTCGCCGAGGGTGGTTTTGAGCACGCCTTGATCAATCAGGTCGGCAACGCGATTCAACAGCTCATGCTGCTTGATCATGTCCGGGGTTTCATAAAGGGACCGGGTGAACATCAGTTCCCAGTGCAACGACAGTGCCTTGCGCTTCATCGGCACCACGTCGAGGCTTTTCGGGTCGTCGATCAGGGCCAGTTTGCCTTGCGGGCGCAGCGCTTCGATCAATTGCGTGAAGTGGCTGTCGGTGTGGGTCAGGCTGGCGACATGAGTCACTTCGCCAACACCAATCTGCTCCAGTTGAGCCACCAACGGCTGGCTGTGATCGATGACATGATGCGCGCCGAGCTGCTTGATCCACGCTTGAGTTTCAGGGCGCGAAGCGGTGCCGATCACGGTCATTTTGGTCAGTTGGCGGGCCAGTTGGACGAGAATCGAACCGACGCCACCCGCTGCACCGATGATCAACAGACTTTCGCCCTCGCCACCGCCCTCTTCCACACCCAGGCGATCAAAGAGCAATTCCCAGGCCGTGATGGACGTCAGAGGCAAAGCGGCTGCGTGGGCGTTATCAATGGATTTGGGCTTGCGGCCGACAATGCGCTCATCCACCAGATGGAATTCGCTGTAGCTACCCGGGCGCACGATTGAACCGGCGTAGAACACTTCATCGCCGGGCTGAAACAGTGTCACGTCACTGCCCACTTCACGCACTGTGCCGACGGCGTCCCAACCGACCACCTTCGGCTCGGTCGGCCCTGAACCGGCGCGGATCTTGGTGTCAACCGGGTTGACCGAAACAGCGTGGACTTCCACCAGCAGGTCACGAGGCCCCGGCGCAGGCTTGGGCAGGTCCATGTCGAGCAGTGCATCTGGATCTTCAATCGGCAGACCGTGTTGGGTAAAGGCGATAGCTTTCATGGGAAATCCTTTGAAAGTGGGTTCAAAAACGTGGAGACATACTCACCTTCTCTGCGACAAAGAAAAACCCCTAAAATGCGCCAACACTTTCACAGCTGGAGTGAAGATGATCCGCATTGATGACCTTGCCTTGTTCGTCCGCACGGCAGCGCTGGGCAGCTTCTCCAACGCAGCACGAGAAGTCGATCTGCTGCCGGGGCAAGTGGCGGCGGCAATCAAACGTCTGGAACGCGAGCTGGATGTGCGCCTGTTCGCGCGCTCTACCCGCAGCCTGCGCCTGACCGTTGAGGGCGAGCAATATTTGCCCAATGCGCAAACCGTGCTCGATACGCTTAAAGAGGGTCGCGAAAAACTCCGCCGCGAAAGCGCTGAATTGCGCGGTGTGCTGCAAGTGGCGGCACCTTCGGACCTGGGGCGTAACATGCTGCTGCCATGGCTGTCCGGGTTTCGGCGCGAGCATCCTGGCCTGTCGATGCGCTTGTTCTTATCCGATCAGGTGGCAGACATGTTCCGCGACCCGGTGGACGTTGCGATCCGCTATGGCTTGCTTGAAGACGCCCATTACATTGCCCTGCCGCTGGCATCGTGGAATCGACGGGTGCTGGTGGCCTCGCCTGACTACCTGCAAAAGCACGGACGGCCACAGACGCCGGATGACCTCTTGCGTCATGACTGCCTGCTCTACACCCTGGGCGGACGGAGCTATGACAAATGGCGAGTGGGCGCTCGGGTGATATCTGTTTCGGGCCCGCTGTTCTGTGATGACGCCGACGTGGCGCGGCGCTGGGCGGTTTCGGGGGAAGGGATTACCTATAAATCGTGGCTGGACGCCAGTGAAGATATCAAGGCCGGACGGCTGGAGATTTTGCTGCAGGACTATCCTGGTGAACCTGTACCTTTGAATCTGGTATGCCCGCACCGCAAACAGTTTTCCCCGGCGATTCAGCAATTGCATTCGTTATTGAAGGGGAAGTTTGCGGAGCTTGAGCAGGAGTTGCCTGGTTTGATTTGAGGTAATAGAAATCAAAGCCGGACGCAGGACCTGTAGGAGTGAGCTTGCTCGCGATTCAGTTTTTTGGCCGACGAATATATCGTCTGAACTGACGCCATCGCGAGCAAGCTCACTCCTACAGGAACCTCATTTCAAATCAGATTGTTATGTGTTGGCTCCTACAGGGAATGCGTTTCAAAGCCATAATCATTGATGAGCACAGCTGAAAACTGGACCCACCCATGCAAAGAACCACCGAACGACTGCTACTCAGACCACCCCGCCCCTATGACCTGGCTGCAATGTTCGCCATCTACAGCGATCCAGCCACCAACATGTTCAATCCCAACGGCCCGATGAAAGAGCTGGCGCAGGCGCAAATATTCCTGAACGCCTGGATGCGTCACTGGCAGGAACAGGGTTATGGCTGGTGGGCGGTGGCGACTCGGGAAGCGCCGGATGAAATCATCGGTTTCGGCGGTGTGGCGTTGATGAAGTATCTCGACGTCGAGCGGGTCAACCTGGGGTACCGCTTTGGTGTACCGGCATGGGGCAAGGGTTATGCGACGGAGCTGGCCAGCGCGACGCTGGACTATGCCTTCAACGAACAGAAGCTACCCAAGGTATACGGGCTGGTCAGGCCGACTCATCAGGCCTCGATTCGGGTGCTGGAAAAGATCGGCATGAACCGTGTTGATGTGCTGGACGATGTGCCGGGGCAAGCGCCCAGTCTGGTGTTTCTGGCGAACCGGAGCTGATGTCGCGGCAAGCCCGGATAGAGCTTGCCGACGACAGTCAACGCATCAGTGCATCTTGCTGTGATCATGCATCGCGCCATGATCCGGCGCATTCAACGCTCGGGCCGTGGCTTCAACAGCGATCGACTGTTTGACGCCTTTGCCATCTTCGACGATCAGGGTCAGCGGGACTTTATCGCCCTCTTTCACCTGAGCCGTAAGGTTGATCAGCATGATGTGATAACTGCTCGGGTCCAGTACCACTGGCTGGCCTGCAGGCAAGGCAACCGAAGTCACTTCATGCATGCTCATCACATCGTCTTTCATGCTCGATTGATGAATCTGCACGAGCTTCGCCACGGGTGACTGAGCCTCCAGCAACTTGCTGTCGGCACTGGCCTTCAACGTCAGAAATGCACCCGTGGACGCCTGCCCCGGCACCGTTGCACGGACCCATGCGTCTTCAACAACCGTTTGCGCTGAAGCCTGAGCGGCGAGGCCCAGCAACGAAAGGCCCAGTAGTGCTTGCTTGAAAAATGTTTTCGGGCGTTCAAGGTTCATCAGCAGACCTCCATGACAGTCAGCAGATCTTCTGTGCACTGTTGGGCAGAAAGGGAATGAGACAGGCCGAGGCGCAGCACGCCGCGGGTGTCGAAGACGTAACTGGTGGCGGTGTGGGACATGGTGTACGTGTCACCGCTCGGGATTTTCTCGTAGAACACGCCAAACTCTTTGGCCGTGGCGGCGGTTTCTTCGAGGGTGCCGTACAACGCCACAAAGCTCGGATCGAACGCTTTGACGTAAGCATCAAGCATTTGCGGCTTGTCGCGCTCCGGGTCCACGGTGATGAAGATCACCTGGAGCGTATCGCCATCCGGGCCCATCAACTTCTTGATCTGCGCCGCACGTGCCAGCGCTGTCGGGCAAACCGCCGGGCATTGGGTGAAGCCGAAAAACACCATAGGCATGGTGCCGCGGAAGCTCGACAGGGTTTTCACGTTGCCCTGGGGGTCCTTCAGTTTGAAGGTCCGGCCGAGAATCTTGTCGCTCAAATCCTTGCCGTACTTGAACGACAACTTGTTTGAATCACCGCAACCGGCAAGCGCGCCCAGACTCAGCACGCTCAAGCCGCCGATAAGCTGGCGGCGGGTCAGTAATGTGTTCATGTGTGGCCTCTTGAAAAACAACGGAGCGAACCAACTGCCCCGTCGTCAAATTCTCTGTGCTGCTAAAGCCGCGTAGGTTACCTGTGACATTTCCTACAGTCGCTGTAGTAATGTCAGAAAATGCTTCATGGCCTTTCTGCATGGCCCTGACTGCGCACAAAGGCGACAGACGGCGCGCGGTACGTGACGATGAGGTCGCAGATCACCAGCGCCAGCAGGCTCCAGCCCAACACCGGCAAGCAAATGCCAAGTCCCACTGCCGCGAGCAGCCATGCGGCTTTGGCAACAAGGCCTGACTGACGCCACGCATCCACAACGGTCGGCTGCCGCCCGAGGGTCGGCCTGCGGCGCCACCACATGAGGTAACCGATGATCACCATCATCACCAGTCCGGTGGCAAAAAACACCAGAATCAACTGATTGGCTAGCCCGAACAGCACGCCCATGTGCGCGTCGATGCCCCAGCGGGTGAGCTTGGCAGGCAACGTGTATTGGGAAAACTCAACCTGATCGACCACCTTCAGGGTGTCCGGATTGATTGAGACTGCATCGACCTGGGTCGGCCAGCTGCGATCAATCTCGGCGACTACCCAGGCTTTATCCGGCTTGCTCGACGGGCGGATTTCTAACTTGGCCGCTTCGATATTAGCGCTCCGCGCAGTCGCCATAACGCTGTCGAACAGTGCAGGATTTAGCGCGCTGTTCGAGGCAGCAGGTGCCATGTGCATGTGATGTTCGGCGTGCTCGTCCATCGGCATGTTCATGTTCATTGCGCTGTCGGCCGGTTTCGCCAGCGTCGTCGCAACGCTGGGCGTGGACCAGCCATAGTAAGCGCGCAGCACACCAATGTTCCCGCCCGCGTACTGCGACCAGGTCAAACCGGTCGCCGAGAAAAACAACAAGCCCAGCATCAACCACAGCCCTGCGCTGGCATGCCAGCTGCGCAAACCACTGCGTAGCGTCCTGGCACGTTTGCGGCGCACCGCCCACAACACAATCCCCCCCGCTGCTGCGACCCACAGCCAGGAAGCGGCCAGCTCGCTGTAGATGCGACCGACGTCACCCAACAACAAGCTGCGGTGGAACTGATCGATCCAGGTGCGCAGCGGCAATATTCCGCTGGTGCCGTAGACCTTCATGTCGCCGCGAATCTCTCCGCTGACCGGATCGACAAACAGCGCACGATGCTCCGATTCGCCTAACCCCGGAACGTTGAACATCACGCGGGTGGTATCGCCCTGATTGGGCGCTGGACGAACGGCGGCGACCGTCGGCCCGGAACCGGCGGCCTCCTGAGCCAGACGCACCTGGGCTTCGAGACTCAAGGCCGGGCCTTGGGTTTCGGTGTGCAGGGCATGGGCGTAGAGGTTTTTTTCGATCTGCGGCGTCAGGGCATAAATAACCCCGCTGAGTGCCGCGACCAGAATGAACGGCCCGATAAACAGGCCGATGTAAAAGTGCAGCCGTTTCGTCAGCGCGACAAACGCACTCGACGACGACTGTGCAGGTAAAGCAGACATAGGGCTCACCAACGGCTAAACGCGCCCGACCGGGACGATCCCGGCGAGGCAAAAAATCGATATTGGTTTTTAACGGCGAGTGGGTGCCGTCAGGGAGCCTGCGGGTTGAGCCCGGGGAAACACTGGCGCGACGTAAGGCCCGGCCAGAGCGTAGGGAAGATGAAACGAGGACTGCGGGTACGGATCAACCAGCTCAGGGCGACGAAGAAAATCATCGCCAGGGTCAACGTCCCGGCAAAAGAACAGTCGCCGAACAGCGATTGCAGGCTGCCCGGCGTCGCCATGGTTTTGCTGGCGCTGTCCATCGGCATCGGCATCGGCATCGACATGCTCATCGACATCTCGTGATGCGCATCGCTCATGGAAGCGCTGCCGTGATGCTCATGATGGGAAGGCGCCGCTGCGGGCTCCCCGGAAAACGCACCCATCATCTGGCCATGACTCATGGCGCAGGCGAGCCCATTGAACAGGATGAAGGCGTACAGCATCCAGGCAATGGGCGAGCGATGGGTTCGGAAGAAATTCATGGCGGCTAATTTAGCATTTCAGCCGGGGGCAGGACAGGACGCAGGTCAATGGTTGATCGCAATCCCGTTGGAGCGAGGCTTGCCCGCGAATGGGACGACGCGGCGTTGCAGGAAGTCTGCATTATCGTTCTTCGCGGGCAAGCCTCGCTCCAACCAGGGTTTGGTCGCCCCAATGACATCACCGAATAGAAAGTGATCTGCACGAGCACTCGCTGAACCAGCGTCAAATCGCCAAGGCGTGTGAGCAAATCTTTACTAGAAAGCTCATGACTGATAACGATTTGTATTTGCTGTCGTATTCACACCTTGTTAGGATCGCGTCATCTTGTACGCCCTCAAGTTGTCTATGTTCACCATAAATAACAGGGCAACCCTGCCTGAAAGCTAGAGAGCGCTCCATGAAAAGCCCTAAAACGGGAGTTTCGTGCGAACAAACTCTGCGTTCTTGCCGCGTATCAACAGTACGAATACTCAACGTTGCGATGACTTTGTCGAATACGGCTCGCGCCGCAAACCTTAAGGTTTTGACTCGATAAAAACTCATGGAGCTAGCGTCGGAAGCTTTTGACTCATCAAGGATATCGAGCATGACCAATAACAAAACCAGATTTGCCAACACTCCTCTGGCACGCCGAAGTGCGATCGCTACGGCTCTCCTATGGGCACCACTCGGCGCAGTAGCCCAAGAGACTAGTAATGCCGCCGAGGACGAAGCTTATCGCCTGGCGCCGATCATCGTTAACTCCAACGTAGCTGTAAATGAAGACGCCAACTCAGTGGTCGCTCAAGAGCTTTGGGTAGGCGGTAAAGTTGCTACCAGCATTCTCAATACACCCGCTTCCGTTTCTGTTATCACCCAAAAGGAAATGGAACAACGGAGCGTTAACACTACTGAAGAAATCCTCCAGTACACACCTAGCGTCATCACCGACTTCTACGGCACCGACGACCGAAACGACTACTTCACTATTCGCGGGTTTCAGGCTTCGACCTATCGTGACGGGATGACTCTTGGGTCGATGCGCGGTGTACGCGAGGAACCCTATGCCTACGAGCGCGTCGAGGTCCTGCGTGGTGCCAACTCCACATTATTCGGCCCGGCAGATCCAGGCGGTTCGGTGAACTTCGTGACCAAAAAGCCGCGCTTCGACAAGTTCGGCCAAGGCTATGTCACTTACGGCTCCTTCGATCACAAGGAGACGGGACTCGATGTGGGGGATTCGCTCAACGACGATAAAACACTGGCTTATCGTTTGACCGGCAAGTTCCAGGACAGTGAACGCGAATATGACCACTCTCAGGACGACAACAAGTTCTTGATGGGGGGCCTGACCTGGGCGCCGACCGAATTTACTTCGGCAACCGTGGTTTTTGATCACCTCAAGACCAAGAGCTCGCCCAACAGCGGTGGTTATCCGCTAGACAAAGAGTACGACCGGAGCAAATTCTTTGGCGAGCCTAGCTACAACTTTCACGATGTCGAGCGCAACACCATCAGCGGCAATATCACTCACGACTTTGACAATGGCTTCGTGCTGCGCAGCAACCTGCGCTACAGCAAGCTGACTGACGATTTCGGCTACGTTTTCCTCGATTCGAGCAACCGCACAGGCACTACCGTGGATCGCTTTCTGTTTGGCACAGACACAGAGGCAGAGCAGGTCAACGGCAACGTGATGCTGCAATATGATGCACGCTTCCAGGACATCGACAGCAGTTCGATCGTGGGGGTTGAATATCGCAATGACGAAAGTAAAGATACTTCGGTCTATACCACGACTACATCAATTGATGTCGCCAACCCGGTGTACACCGGCGTTCCTCGTAACGTGGCGCCGTTCAGTCGCAACAAACAGGATTACACGACCAAATCCGTGTTCGCGCAGCAGAACCTGTCCTTCTACGACCGCTTCATCGTCACCTTGGGTGCGCGTAATGACTCTCTGGATCTGTCCAGCACTGACATTACCGATACCAAAGTCTCGGATAGCTTCTCGGAGAACTCTGTTCGCGGCGCTTTGACTTATATCGTCACCGATGAAGTTTCTACCTATGTGAGCATGGTGGAATCTGTTTCCCCGCCAACGGTTGGCGTTACTCCGCAGCGTGGCAAGCAGTATGAGCTGGGTGTGAAATACTCGCCGATGGGTATGAACGCGTTGTTCTCGGCAGCCGTTTATGACCTGACCCAGGAAGACGTTTCCATCGCTGTTGTGCAGTCGAATGGCACCATCGAACAAGAAACGGTTGGCGAGTCTAAAGTTCGCGGTCTCGACCTGGAAGCCAAGGCCGAGTTGACTCAGAACCTGAGCCTGATTGGTGGCTACTCCTTCATGAAATCGGACGTCGTTCGCGGCACGCTAGCTGACGGCACAGATCTGAAGGGCAACCAGTTTACCGCTGTACCGAAGCATTCGGCTTCGCTGTGGAGCTACTACAGCTTCCCGGGTACAAAAATGAGCGCAGGCCTGGGTGCCCGATACATCGGCGCCTACTACTTCAATGCGGCCAACACCGGCGGCATGAGTGACGCAACCACCCTCTTTGATGCAGCGTTCAAATACCAGATTGCCAAAGGCACCGATCTGGCACTCAACGTCAGCAATATCATGGATGAACAGCATGTGGTGGGTTCAGGTACTGCGGACTTCTACAATCCTGGTCGCGAAGTCACAGCGAAACTGAGCTACAGCTGGTAACAGGTATCGCGGGCCCGACTCACTCCTGTGGGAGCTGGGCTTGCCCGCGATTCAGGCACCTCGGTGTATCAGATATATCGGGTAATCGTTCATCGCGAGCAAGCTCACTCCTACAGGGTCCCATGTTTGATGCGCGACAGCGCTGTGTCAGGAACACTGAGAGACCTCTAATCAAACAAAATGCAACATACTGAATGAATGGGGCTTTTCTGTTGGAGCGAGGCTTGCCCGCGAATCAGTCGACTCGGAAGGCCAGAAGCACCGCGTCATCGTACTTCGCGGGCAAGCCTGAACTGGCTTAATGATCCCGGACACCTCTTAAGGGCGATATGATTCGCCCAATCAGGAGGTTTCATGCAAGAGCGAAAGACCTACACCCGCGAGTTCAAGCAACGTGCTGCGAGCATGGTTCTTGATGACAACTGCTCAGTTCCCGATGTCTGTGCATCGAT